>JAJDDS010000009.1 GCA_029260195.1 Phycisphaerae bacterium | reverse complement strand
GTGGTAGGTGTGTAGGACCAGCGGCGTCTTGGCCCGGCGGGCAGCGAGCGCAGCCACGATTCCGGCTTTTGACGTGTGCGAGTGGATGACGTCGAACTTTTCGCGTCGAAACAGGCCTGCGAGGTGGGAAACGGCCCGCAGGTCCGCGAGCGGTCTGATCGGCCTCACCATGGGCACGGTGATGTGTCGCACCGGCGGATCGCCCAACGCGCGATCGGTCGGCTTGGGTCCGGTCAACACTGTGACACGAAGATCGTCGTACGCGTCGAGCGTCGCCAGCTTGGTGGCGAGGATGCTCACCGCGCTCGAGTACGCGGTCACCACGTGCGCGACTCGGATCATCTGGCGCCTTCGCCTACCAAATCGAGACCCCTAACCAGCCGGTTTTCTTCGTCTTGCACGGATGGCGCGGACGAGAAGAAACACGATGAACATTCCCCCCATCGCCGCGGGCGTCGCGTACGGCTCGATCGGGGATTGGCGTTTGACCGGGACGTCCGCCGGGACACGGAGTTCAATCCCGTCCGCGAATCGGCACAGAAAATCGCCACGTCCCACGAACGCACCGGCTGCGTTGATGCGGAGCGTGAACTCGCCGCGTTGCCCGCGCGCCAGCCCCGTCGCCGAGTCGGCTACACACTTTCCGGGTGTGAAGTCGGAGCTGTTGGGATTCTCAATCTCGATCGACCAGCCATCCGGCGCGAAGAACATGTCACCGCGGTAGTGCGCGAATTCCACATGGATCAGGGGGGCGTCGTGGTCGTGGGAGATGGACCATTCGTAATTGTGGCCGGTGACGTCCGGCCCGCCATCGATCGCTACGCGCGGCTCGGCGACGGCGGCTGCGGAAACCAACAGGGACGCGCTCCAGACGAAACACCCCCCGCGAAGTACCCTCTGTATCCGATATTGAGTCATTCGGTGTTCCACAGAATCAAACGACGCCTGCCGAATGCTCCGGCACGCGTCCACTATAGCCGCGCGTCGTCCGGTGTCGAGGCGAACCGCGGTGGCGCCGAGGCGTTGGCTCAATGGGTAGAGGATTGCGAGACGGCTCTCGATCATCCATCATGCCGTCAATGCGCACCGCGCCCACCAAGACGCTCGCCCTCATCTCCGCCCTGGCACTTCTGACGCTGGCGCCGATCACGCCGGTGAGCGCCGTCGCAGGGTTCATTTTGCTCGTCTATCTTCCGGGACGATTGCTCTTGCCGTTGCTGGGTGTTGACGGGCACTGGTCGCGCGCCGGGCGAATCGTGCTCAGCCTGGCCGTCTCCTGGTCGGTCGTCCCGTGTTTTCTGAACCCCGTTTGGCATCTCACCAACGATCGTTCCGCGCTTCTGATGGTCGTCTGGACGGCCCTCGTCGTGCTCGCGTGGGCGGCGTCGCGACGAGACCGCCGGGCATCCGGTGAACCTCCTCAGCCGTTCATTCAACATCGATCGACGGCGTGGTTGGCGGGTGTCATCGGCCTGATCGTCATCCCGGCGATCGTGCTGTCGTATTGGCCGAGCGATCTGTCGGGCTATCCCGTCCCGGCTGAGATCCACGATTTCATCAAACATCATGCGATCCTCGCGTCGCTGGAACGCAGCCCGCTGCCGCTCGGGAACATTTTCTATGCCAACGGCGCCGGCGGACCGGTGCATTACTACCATTTCTTCTACCTGATTCCCGCGACGGTTCGCGCCTGGGGTCAGGACACGCTCAGTTTCGAACTCGCGTTCGCGCTGGCTGGCGCGTCGGTGGCGATACCGACTGTTGGCATCGTTTACGCCGTCGCCAAGCGGTTCGCATGCGGTACGGAATCCGGGGCGGCGCTCTCAGCCGCACTCGTCACCCTCATCGGCGCGTTCGATCTGTTTCTGTACTTGCCCACCATGCTCCGCGCCGGACGGCCGTTGGTAATGATCGACCACTGGGCTGAACATCCCTACGTCATCCACAACTTCCTCTTTCAGATGATCTGGAGCCCGCAGAATGTGCTGGGACTACTGACTGTTCTGCTCGGGGTCTATCTGCTGTCTGCCCGAACGCTCTCGCGCTCTTGGGTGATCTGGGGTCCGATCCTGGGTGTCTCGGTTTTGGGGTCGAGCGTATGGGTTGCGATGGGAGCCTTGCCGGCGCTCGGGCTGTGGGCGATCACGAAACTGCGGCAGCTCCCGGCAATCGTCGGCGTCGGTTTGCTCATGACGGCTGCCTGTCTGCCGTTGGTGATGGCGTACACGTCGAGCGGTGCCCATCCGGACCGATGGCTGACGACGGATTGGCCGCTCAATCCGTACTCGATCGTGGGACACCTGTGGGGGCCCGGGTTGATCGCCAATCTCTGCGACTTGCCCGTGGCGCTGGTGCTCGAACTGGGCGCGAAAGTCCTGCTGCTGCCGCTCGTTCCGCTCGTTCTGTGGCGAAGGATGTGGCGTGACGACGGTCTGAGATGGCTAGTGTTGGCAGCCGGCGCGTCGCTCCTCTTCTCGTCCGTCGTGCGCGTGCAACTCGAGCACAACGACCTGCGTCACAAGATGATTCTGCTCGCGATGGCATTTGCATCCATCATGGCGGGCGGCGCCCTCGCGGCGGATCCGATTCGTCCGAGGTGGTGGAACCCGATGGGCTGGCGACTTGCCACCGGCGGTCGCGCTCGGGCCATCGCCGTCGCGTCGGTTCTTCTTCTCGGGGCAGCCACCGAACTCTACGAGGCTCCCCTGACGGCTGTCCGGCGTTACGTCGAGGACTACCTCGATACGCGTTCGCTGGACCGGTCACGCCGGGAGTTGGTTGTGGCGGAACGCGCGGCGATGAACGTGCTGCGTCATGAACTCCCCGCCGGTGCCGTCGTCCAAGCCGAGGGCACGCCGGATCGCGCCCGACTCGCCCAGATGATCCACAAGCAGATCGGGGCAATGGAACCTTGGGATGATATCAAGGTCTTCGCACCGGCGGATCGGGATCGGTACGCACTAGACGTCGCGGCGCTCTTGCGCACGCTCCGCGCAGGTGAATCCGTCGAACGCACGCACGCTGCCTTATTGGAGCACCGAATCACGCACGTCTTTGTCGGCGTGATCGAATCGGAGACGTGGAAACACCTTGAACGATTCGACGATGGGCGCTACTTTGACGACGTGTATCGAAACGGTGCCATCCGAATTGTGGCTGTGCGACGGGACGCGCCCGCGCCGTCCCGTGGGGATGCGCGATGAAATGTGACGCGGTGGTCGGATACGGATGGTGTCGCGCCACGTACGTTGCGCTGCGCAGTCTGCACCGCATGGGCCTCCGCGTCGCGGTTGCCGACGAATACAAAGCCGGCATGGCGCTTTGGTCCCGATTCGCGACGGCTACGTTCACGCACCCGGATTACCGGAATCACCCCGACGCATTCGTCGACGGCATCCTGGACATCCTTGAGCGCACCGGCGCGAAGTTCTACCTCCCGGGGCACGACGAGGGCGAGATCGTCGCCGCGCAACGCGACCGTTTCCCCCGCGACGTCGTCATCCCCCTGCACACGTATGACATGCTCGTCCTGGCGAACAACAAGTCTCGGTCCATGGAGACTGCCCGCGAGTTGGGTATTCCGATTCCCGAGTCGGTGGCCTACACCGGTCCCGAAGACTTGCGGGGATCGCTTGACGCCGCCGATCGCGACCGCGTCGTCAAGCTCCTTCGCGGTACCAGCGCCAAGGGCGTCTTCTACGCTCGGTCGTCCGATGAGACCGTCGCCATCGTCCGGCGCTTGATCGACGGGTACAGGCTCGAGCCCGATCGCTACCCGATCGTTCAAGAGCGCGTCGACGGCGAGGGGTGGGGCGTTTCGTGTCTGTATTGGCATGGCCGGCGCATCGCATCGTTCACCCACCGCCGACTGCGCGAGAAGATCGTCTCAGGGGGCACGAGCACGCTACGGGAATCCGCCCACAACCCGGTCCTCGAGGACCACGCTCACTGCCTCCTCGACCGGCTCCGATGGCATGGGTTGGCGATGGTCGAATTCAAGTGGAATCCCGAGCGAGAAAAGGCGTGGTTCGTCGAGATCAACCCCCGCCTCTGGGGCAGTATCGCACTTCCGGTGGCTTGCGGGGTCGATTTCCCTGCTTTGACCTACATCGCAGCCACCCGCGGACCCGATGAAGCACGCAAGGAATCCGGACCCTACCGCGACGGCGTGGTGGCGAGGTGGTACCTGGGAGACGTCATTCGCGGGGTCAGCCGCTTGATTCAGTTCCATCCGATTGACGCGTTGGCTTGCGTGATGCCACGCCGGGCGGACGCGTACGACGACCTTCCGGTCGACGACCCGGGCGCCCTCCTGGGGCAATACGCCTTTTACCTCTTGCGGTTCCTCTCGTCACGATCCATAAACCCCACCGACGACAGTCTCATCGGATAGCCCGATGTCAGGGAGCCGCAACGGTATGAACACGACCGTCGACCGAAAGCACACCGCCGAGCAGCTCGCACCGCGCCACATACCTCGCGATTACTATGACTTCGGTTTCTACGTCTCGAAAGAGCGCATCATCACGTATTGGCATCAGGTCGACGAGATTCTCGCCGTCGGACCCGGCGGCATTCTCGAAATCGGCATCGGTAATCGGATCGTATCGAGCATTCTGCGCACGTTTGATGTCGAAACCACCACGGCGGACATCAACCAATCGCTCCGACCGGATGTTGTCACGCCCATCGGAGAACTCGACAGGCACTTCGACGAGAATAGATTCCCGTTTGTCCTTTGCGCGCGCGTGCTCCAACA
>JAJDDS010000080.1 GCA_029260195.1 Phycisphaerae bacterium | reverse complement strand
AGCTTGCGGAAAAGATCACGGAAGTTACTTCGGATGGTCTCAAAGGCCGCTGTGAAGCGGTCGATCGACTCCGCGTCCAGCCGGCGAATCAGATCATCGAGTTGCTTGCGCGAGTCTTCGAGGTCTTGCAGTTGGGCGGTGAGAAACGTCTCGCGCTCTTCGAGCTCGACCTGTTCCGCGATGGCGTTCAGGTTGATGTTTCCGAGGCGTGAGATTTTCTGTCGCAGTTCGGCGATCTCGGCTTCGACTTCCTCCCAGTCCTGGTCATCGTGGTCGTAGGATTTGTAGAGCTCGATCAAGTCGATCGAGAGTTCTTCCTTGACGCGGGCGGTGAGCTCTTCACACCGGACGATCGACGTTTGAAGATCGATCTGGAGCTGGTGCAGGCGTCCTTCGGTGTCCTCCAGTTCAGTACGCAGTGTGCGGGTGCGGCTGGCGACCTGTTCAGATTCGAGCCGGGTCAGTTCGCGGCGCCGGCGCAGTTGGATCACGCCGGCTTCGATGCGCTCGGCGGTGGAGGAAAGCTCGTCCAATCGCTGCGTTGCGGAGAGAACCAGTTCCTCGGATTCCTCGACGCGCCGTCTGCCTTCACTGCGCTCGCCCGTGGCGGAATCGATGGCCACGCTCGCCGTCTGGATACCGTGGCGGAGATGGTTGATCGCGTCAGCCATGGACGCGCGCTTCGTGGCGATCCTCCCCGCCGCGACACGGGCTTCGGTGAGTTCATGCCTCACGCGATCGCTTTCGAGAGACAGCTCCTCAATGCGCGCGCTGTACTCAGCCACCATCCGTTCACGCTCGGCATTTTCGAGATTGAGCTTGCCTTCAGCCTCCTCGCTCTCGGTCGCCTGACTTCGAGCCTCGGCGAGTTGCCGCTCGATCAACGCCACTTCTCCGGCGATCAGCGGTTGCTCTTGCGCGAGGCGCTGAACGGTCTCAGCGATGCTCTTCAAGGCGGCGGTGGCTTCGACTTTCGCGTTGCTGGCTTCGTAAACCGCGTCCTGGAGATTCTTCCGGACTTCATTGAGATGCGCTCCCTCGGCTGCGGCACGGTTGATCTCTTCCTCAAACTCCCGAATCTGCTCCTCGGCCGCTTCCAATTGGATTCCGAGATCACGGCGCTCGCTCTTTCTCGCGATCAGTCCGGCCCTGCTCGACGGTGGCCCGAGAGACACGGAGCCGTCGTGCTCGACGACCTCGCCGGAACGCGTGACGAAACGGCGTCCGGTCAGATCGACTTTGAGCATTTCGAGCGCGTGCTCAATGGTCTCAACAACGACGGTCTTTCCGAGCAGGTGCTTGACCAGCCGCTGGTAGGGTTCCTGGCAATGAACGAGGTCGACAGCGTTTGCGACGAATCCGGGGTGTTCGGTGAGGTCGTGCTTGTTGATGAGTGGTGGGAGTCGATCGAGGCAGATCGCCGTCAGGCGACCTGGAAGCGCGTCGTAGAGACGCTTGTTTGCGAGAAACGCCGTGCTCTCGGAGAGCACGAGGTGTTGATCGCGGTCGCCGATGGCGGCTTCGATGATGACGGCGTGTTCGACATCGGCGTCGAAGAGACCGCCGACCATGCCGCGAATTCCAGCCAGCGACGGGTCGTCGGGGCGGGCCGTCCGCTGTTCGAGAAGCGTGCGCACTCCGGCGCCGACGCCCTCCATCTTGCGTTCGAGTTCAGCGAGCACTTGGAGCCGCGAGCGGAGCGCGCTGCGTTGCTCTTTGGTCTCGCCGAGTTTCTCAGTGAGGTCGGCGCGCTTAGCTTCGACCTGATCGGACTCCGCGCTCTTCTGTGCAAGCCTCTGCGTTTCAGTCTCGATCAGCGCATCGATCTCGTTGATGCGGGCGTCGAAGTCGGATTTCTTGTGCAGCACGCCCTCGAGCTCCGTGCGGATGGCGGCGTTTCGCTGCCCCAGGCGACTTTGTTCGGCCTGAAGCCCGTCGCGGTGGCTATTGAGACGCGTGATTTCGTTGCGCAGGTGGGTCGAACGTCGCACAAGGTCGACGATTCCTTGCTTTTCGTCGTCGATGAGGGCGCGGACTTCGGTGAGTTCGCGTTCGTGCGTCTTTTCAAGCGCCGCCAATTCGGCAATGCGGGCGTCGTTGTCGTGCGTTTGATTCTGTAACTCGATCGCGTGTGCCTGAGTCTCGACAAGCTGCCGATCGTACTCGGTCCGCTGGGTCGTGAGCTGCTCGACGCGGGAGTCGATCCGTTGCACGGCGTCCGTCTGCTCGTCGATGCGCCGGCGAGCGGCGTCGACACGTTCTTCGTGGGTGGCGATGTCGGACCGCGTGCGAGTGAGTTCCTGCTCGGACGCCGAGAGCTCCTCAGCCAACCGATCCGCCGTTTCCGCCAGTTTGGCAGCCTCCGCCTCGTTCTTGTCGATGTCCGTCCGAAGGCTGGTGGACTTGTCGGAGACGTCGTCCGTATCGGATTTCTGACGATCGATGGATGTGTTCAGGCGGTGATACTCCGCGAGCGAATACGCGGCGCGGAGCTCGGACAACCTGGCTTCGTACGCCTGATAGTTGCGAGCCTTCCCGGCTTGGAGTTTGACCGAGCGAAGGCGTTTCTCGACCTCCTCGACGATGTCCTGGACGCGGAGTAGGTTCTGTTGCGTGCGGCTGAGTTTACGCTCAGCCTCACGTTTTCGGACCTTGTACTTCCCAACCCCCGCAGCCTCTTCAAAGATCGAACGCCGCTCGATCGACGAGGAGCTGAGCAGGTTGTCGACGCGCCCTTGCTCGATGATGGAGTAGGTGTCGGCGCCGACGCCGGTGTCGAGGAAGAGATCGCGGATATCCTTGAGACGGCTACTCTCGCTGTTGACGAGGTATTCGCTTTCGCCGGAGCGGTAGAGTTTGCGCGTGATGCAGACCTCGTCGTGGTCGAGGGGAAGTGTGCGCTCCGCGTTATCGAAGTAGAGGTCGACGCGAGCCATACCGCTGCTGCGGCGGGAACTCGAGCCGTTGAAGATCATGTCCGTCATCTGCCGCCCCCGGAGGAGCTTGGCCGATTGCTCCCCGAGCACCCACTTGAACGCGTCGATGACGTTGCTCTTGCCGCACCCGTTGGGGCCGACGATACAAGTCACTCCACGCGAGAAGTCGAAGTCGACGCGATCGGGGAAGCTCTTAAACCCCTGGATGGAGATGCGTTTCAGATACATAAGGTTCACGACCTCCCTGTGCCACGCGTCCACGCCAATCCCTGGCGCCAGGAACCTCGCCACTCGCCGGGCTCCCCTCAGCATTTGAAGCTACCACAGCCTGTCGCGGAGTTCAAACATTTTCAGCCTGCCCCGAGGGGCACGCTCGACGAATCCCCCGAAGCGCGATTCGCACCGTTTCGCCCACCCGCCCGGTGCGTCCTGTCCTCTTTCGCTGCAACGACCGGTTGCTCTTGCTCCTCGTCGTGGCGCCTCGTGAGATTCCTGCCCACCAAGCAAGCCGCCTGACCTGCACCGAGAGACCGAGCGTGGTCCGGCTTGAGACAAATCCCGACACAGCAAGCACTTGTGAATCGACGGCGGCGCGGAGATGCGCGGCGCATCGCGCCGCTGGCGGATGGACGCCTACCGGCCGATTCTTGACAGTCGTACCGCGATCGATACGATATCGGCTGAACCCACATGCGGTCGACGGTGTGGCGGAGTCTGCGTCCACAACACATGGGCGTGCCCGCGAGCGTTGGCGTGCGGCGGGGGCGCGTGCCGACTGTCGCGCGCTGGTCGGACTGGGCCTGCTATTGGAATAATCCGCTCCGCCGCAATGCATGGCACGGTGGATCAGTTGAGAATCTCAACAGTGAGTGTATGCGCAGACTGATGATCGCAGCCAGCACGTCCAATGCGCGTTCGACACCGGCAGCCGCCGCCTTTTCGCCCGCGAAGATCAACCTTTCGCTGGAAGTTCTCGGCCGGCGTGAGGACGGTTACCATGACATATGCTCGGTCGTGTTGGGTCTGGATTTGAATGACACGCTTCGATTGGAATCGCTCGATCACCCCGCCATCGATCTCACCTGTGATCACCCGACGCTGCCCACGGACGATAGGAACCTGATCGTTCGCGCAGCCCGCGCGGCGGCTGAATTGACGGACCACCCCGCGGGCGTGCGGATCGACTTGAAGAAACGCATCCCGCTCGGCGCGGGGCTTGGGGGCGGTAGCGGAAACGCCGCGTCAACCTTGGCTGCGCTAAACACGCTCTGGCGGTTGGACCGCACGGACGCCGAGTTGGCTGAATGCGGCGCGCGACTGGGGTCGGATGTGCCGCTGTTCTTCTCGTTGCCTTCGGCGGTCATCACCGGTCGCGGCGAGAGAGTACGTCGGGTCCGACTACGATGGTCGGGTTGGGTGCTCCTTGTTTTTGCCGGGTGCGAAGTATCAACGGAGGATGTCTACGCGTCCTGGTCGCGGGACGATTCGCACGACATGAATCATGACGTCGCGGGCGATCTCGCGGAGGCGGCGACGGCGGACGCGATCGCCGAACTCTGCGCCAACGACCTCGAAGCCGCGGTCTTTCGCGTCGCGCCGCGGGTGCGGGAATTGCACGAGGCTGTTACCGCCAAATCTCCACGGGCTGCCCGAATCACCGGAGCTGGGCAGACCGTTTTCGTTCCGTTTGATGATCCCGAAGAGGGAGAGTTCCTGAGATCAACGTTGCACGCTCACGATATCGGCACTGATAGCAGTCTGGTCCACACGATGACTGGACCCTTGATTACCCAATGAGGACGACACCATGCAAATCTCTGAAGTACGGGTCAAACTGATTCCGAATCCGACGGACCGGCTCAAGGCCTTCTGCTCGATCACGCTTGATGGAGACTTCGTCATCCGCGACATCAAGCTCATCGAGGGTGGAACGGGCATCTTCGTCGCAATGCCGTCGCGCAAGCTGTCCGACCACTGCCCGAAGTGCCACGCGAAGAACCACCTCCGTGCCCGATACTGCAATGAATGCGCGGCGTCGCTGGGTGACGACCGTGTTCGACGCGACAAAGCCGGGCGCCGGAAACTCCACGCGGACATCGCACATCCGATCAACTCGGAATGCAGGCAGGGATTGCAGGAGCGAATCGTCGAGGCATTCTCGCAAGAGACGGTCGCTTCACAGCAACCGGGATACAAGCCGACCCAGCTGGACGATGAAGAGGACTTCGTCGCCGCCGACGCGGACCTCGGAACGCAAGAGCCGCGCGACTCCGGCCGGTCGAACACGGAGGACGAAGATAATCGCCCCGGGCGCGACCGCGACCATACGCGATTCGCCGACAGCTTCGAGGACGAAGTCGATTCTAAGGACGAAGTCGATTTTGAGGACGACGTCGATTCCGAGGACGAACCCGATTCCGACGAAGCGAGCGACTGCGGCGGCGGATATCAGGAGATGATCGCCGAACTCAAACGCGACGCCGCCGAGCGCCGGAGTGGACAATCGTTCGCACGCTTCGACAATCGAGTCGAGGAAATCGAAGACACCGTCCCAGCCAACGATACTCATACAACCGATGATGCCGACGACATTGATGACGACGACGGGGGGTTCGGTGCCGGGATCGACGACGCAAAGCCGGATCGTCGCGAGCGGATGGAGCCAGCCGTCGTGGAATCTCCAGCCGTCATGGAACCTCCAGCCGTCATCGCAGCGCCGGAATCCAACGCCGACGACTTCGGGTCGGGCATTCTCTAGCGTTGCGTTTCACTGAGATCGTGTTTTTCCGAGCCCCGACCCTTAGGAAGGGGAGCGCAGGGTGAGCAAGCGGTCCTTACCCGCCGTGTGGAAGGGACTACGGCACTAGAAACGTGTCGTCTGCGGATTGCTGCGTCTCGGTCCCCTCATACTCCATCAGCGAGCCCGCCTGCCAGATGTTGTCGCCCTTCAGTCCGACGTTCGGCGTCGTGTGCCAATCCGCCGATCCGTCCAGAAACAGCACGTTTTGGCCCGCTCCCCGCCGATGGTTCCGAGAGTTCGTCACCCCCGGATCAATCCGATGAAAACGCCCCCCCACGAACATCGGATTCGCATCAGCCATATAGGGCTGGGACGATCTGTACGAAAACGCCGGAACCGGACCTGACGCGTTGATTGAATCGTAGCTGCAGCGCCCGCGCTCCACCCAGTCATCGAGTGCCCCGGCAGCTCGTCCCGGCGGAATAATCGGTTCACCATCCGACGGGCATGCGAACACCTGCGGATCCCGCACCAGGCGAAACCGCACGAGCAGAAAAAGGTGTCGCCGATTCGGCGCGTACGTCGCCGTCGGCGGCGATACCCCAGCCGACACCGGCAGAAACGACGTGGGAATCGCTCCCTGTCCCGCTGCGTAAAGCGGCAGCGCCCCGCTGTTTGCCTGCGCGTAGAACGCCAGCCCGCGACCGATTTCGCCGAGATTCGCCGCGCAACGCGCCCGCCGCGACCGCTCCCGAACCACCGTCATGCTCGGACCCAGCACACCGAAGAAGAACGCGATCACCGCCGCCACGGCAATCAAGTCGCGCAACGAGAACCGCGGCTGGCCCGAGTAACCACCGGATCCGGTGGCGAAGTTCGGATCGCGACCCACCGGAGCGGCGTCCTCTTCCTCCGCGATCGCGTCCAGAATCTTCTCGACCATCCCCGCTGACGGAGGCGCCGTCGTCCACGCATCCAGCGGCTCCAACACGCTCTGGCAACGCCGATGGCGCGCCGCGAATTCCGGATCGTCGCGCATCAACGCATGCAATCGCCCCCGATCGACCTCCGATAATTGATCGAGGTGATCGTCCAGAATCCAATCATCCAACGGCATGATCTCATCGTCTCGCATACAACGACATCCCGTCTCTACTGTCCCCGCCCCCGTGCCGAATCGTCCCCATCGCGCGACGCCCAAGCATCCGGATCACCGTGCGATTCAGACGTTCGCTCTCGATACACCTTAGCAAAATACCCCACCGCCGCGTGCAGCCGGCTCTTCACCGTCCCCACCGGAATGTGGAGAATCTCCGCCACGTCTTTGTATGGAATCCTGTGATAATACGCCAAGACCAACACCTCCCGGAGCATCAGCGGCACCTCCTCGACCGCGCCCCGAACGATCCGACGCCGCTCCTCCACCTCCATATCCCCCCCGGGATCCGCTTCATCCGACATCAGCAGATCCCGAAACGACCGCTCACCCCCTTCGCCGTCACCGTCAATCTGTGCGTCCAGCGGCAACTCGCTCCGCCGCGACCGTGTCCGAAGCCAATCCCGCGCCTTGTTCGCACCGATCGTGAACAACCACGGCTTGAACCGGCGCTGCGGATCGAAACTCACCGCCGACTGGTGAACCTGCAAAAACGTCTCCTGCACCACATCCTCCGCCGCAACCGAGTTCCCCGTAAAACGCAGCACAAACCGGAACAACTCCGTGCTGTGACGCCGAACCACCAGCTCGAACGCATCAGGCCTACCCGCCAGATGGTCCGCCAGCAACTGCTCATCGGTTGGCGTTTTCACCACTCCACTGTATCCTTACGTACAGCTCGGACGCGGGTTCGACCCCAATCGCCCAGGGCCGCTGGACTATGAACCGAACAGAACCGCTCCCAACCGACCATAGCCCCCATCCCGCCCGTGGGCTAACCTTTTTTCAGACCACCGCCCTCGCGACAGTTCTGGCAAGCCTCATCGTCGGCGGTACGGCGGCCTGGGAGCGATCGAATCCAATCTCCCAATTCGTCGAACAATCCCCCACTACCGTGCAAAACCCCCGGATCGTCGTTGTCAAATCCGCCCGAAGAGTACACCTCTTCGAAGGCGAACGCCTGATCCGATCCTACCCCGTCACCCTTGGACCCGAACCCACCGGCCAAAAACGGCGCGCCGGTGACGGAAGAACACCCGAAGGAAACTTCCGGATCTGCTCCAAGAACGCCGCCAGCCCCCACCACCGATTCCTCGGAATCAGTTATCCCGATCGCCGCGCCGCGAAGAATGGGCTCAACGCCGGGCTCGTCAGCCCCGGTGAAGCGCGCGCCATCATCGACGCCGACCGCGACCAACGCTGCCCTGTTTGGACCACGGCACTCGGTGGCGCCATCGGACTCCACGGGGCGGCCAACGCCGGGCGCACCGCCGGATGCATCGCTTTGCTCGATCAACACGTGGAAGAGTTGTTTGACGTACTCAGAATCGGTGACCATGTCGAAATACTTCCGTGACGCAAAACCCGATCCCCGACCCGCCGAACCCGGAAGCCCGGTCGCCGCGTCCGCCCAACTCTCCCAGGAGTCACTCCACCTCCTCGCCGAAGCCTCCGCCGCCATCAACAGCACCCTCGATCTCAAAACCGTCCTCGACAACATCGCCGCATCAGCCGCCAAAGTGATGCAGGCTGAAGCCGGTAGCGTCCTCCTCCACGACAAACCCAGAAGCAAGCTTATCTTCGTCTCCGCCACCGGTGAACGCGCCGAAATGGTCATCGGACGCGAATTCGACGCGGACCTCGGCATCGCGGGACGGGTCGCCACCACCGGAAGACCCGAAATCGTCCCCGACGTTCAAACCGACCGGGGCTTCTACCGCAAAATGGACGAGATCAGCTCTTTCGAGACGCGCACCATGATGGCCGCCCCAATGATCACCGACGAGGAGGTCATCGGCGTCGTCGAGGTGCTTAATCGGGTCGATGGTGAATTCGGCGAGAACGACTTGGAGCTTCTCATGGTCTTCGCCAATCTCGCTGCCATCAGCGCCAGAAACGCCAAAACCCACGAACGGCTCAAGCAGCAGCACCGCGATCTCTGCGACCAGGTACTCCGAGGACACAAGATCATCGGCGACTCGAAGCCCATCAAGGACGTCATCGCCCTCTGCAGCCGCGTCGCTCCCAGCGACGCCAGCGTCCTGCTCCTTGGCGAGACCGGAACCGGGAAGGAACTGTTCTCCAAGTTCATCCACAACACTTCGTCTCGCGCCGACGAGCCATTCGTCGCCGTCAACTGTGCCGCCCTCACCGAGACACTCCTTGAAAGCGAACTCTTCGGACACGAGAAGGGCGCCTTCACCGGCGCCGTCTCACTACACGTTGGGCGATTCGAAACCGCCGACGGCGGCACCATCTTCCTCGACGAGATCGGCGAGATACCCCTCTCCACACAGGTCAAACTCCTCCGCGTCCTCCAGGAGCACGCCTTTGAACGCGTCGGAGGATCAGCCACAGTCAGATGCGACGTCCGTGTCATCGCCGCCACCAACCGGGATCTCAAAGCTGAAGCCCTCAAGGGAGCTTTCCGCGAGGATCTCTTCTACCGACTCAATGTCTTCCCCGTGCAACTACCCCCCCTGCGACAACGTCGCGACGACATCCCCCGCCTCGTCGATTACTTCGCCGCCCAAGCCGCCGAGAAAATGAGCCTCCCCGCGCCGCGACTCACGCCCGACGCCTCCGCGGTTCTCATCAGTTACGACTGGCCCGGAAACGTCCGCGAATTGCAAAACATCATGGAGCGCGCCGTTATTCTTTCACACGACGAGCCCATCGACGTCACCGACCTCCCCGTCGAAATCACCGGAACCGTCGACGATTCCACGCATTCAACATCCTCCGGTTCGCTTTGGGATTTCGAACGAAGCATGATCGTCAAGGCACTCAAAGACCATGGCTGGAACCAGACACAAGCCGCCCGCGCCCTCGGCATCAGCCGAGACAACCTGCGCTACCGTGTCAAGAAATACAAGATCACCAAGGACGACTGACCGTGCCCGACCCGCAGCGCGAGAATGAATATCCCATAAGGACACAATACCCATGAACGGCGAAGACCCCATCACCCAATTCAAGAAAATGGCCGAAGCGGACCCCGATAACGAAATGGCCCACTTCAGTCTCGCAAAGGCATATTTTGACAAAGGACTGTTCGCCGAATGCGAGCCCGTATTCACGCGCGTCCTCGAACTAAACCCCACGCACTCCAAGTCACACCAACTCCTCGGCAACGCACTTGTCGAACTCGGCCGACGCGACGACGCCGCAAAACTCCTCAAACGCGGCTACGAAATCGCAGCCGAACGCGGCGATGTCATGCCCCGCGACGGCTGCGCGAAACTCCTCACCCAACTCGGCGAGCCCGTCC
>JAJDDS010000079.1 GCA_029260195.1 Phycisphaerae bacterium | reverse complement strand
ATGCGAGAGCAGTTCCTCGGCGAACACCATCTCAGCGCCACTGCGATGCACGAGCAGCACGTCGTCACGGAAGTCCGCGCGGAAGCGACCGGCGTGGAACGTCAGCGATCCGTTCCACGAAACGTACGTCTGCGATGGCTGACTCGGGTCCGATGATCCGAACAATCGCGCGCCTGCGTCAGACGGCGTGCCCGACGATTCGGATTGCTTGTAGTCCTCGATTAGCAGTGTGCCAGCGGTTGGGACCGTTAGTAACTTCGCGCGCAGGTCCGCGATCAGCTTCTCCGAGCCCAGGCGCACGCGGTTCTTGGGCGGCGAGGTCTCGGACTCGACGTTGGCGAACACGGCCACGACATCGTGAGATGCGATCACGTAGGCTGGTTCTTTGTTGAACGCCACGGTTGAGACGGTTTCCGGCTTGGTCAATCGGCGCGCCAGCGGCTCCAGTATCCACCACCGTTCGTCGAGGCTGGGCGTTACAATCGGTTCCACGTTGACGAAATCAATCACGATCTCCTCGGCGTCGATGGCGGCTGTCTCGAGTTCTCCGGGCGCGAACCCGGCGGCGCTATCGGAGGGAATTCGACGCCGACTGACTGCGTGAACGTCGCCGACACATCGGGCGGTATTGTTGGCGCCGCGATAGGACATCTCCTTGGTCCAGGTCAAGTCGACGTCCTGCGGGGTGTCCGATTTTCCGCCGTCCAGTCCTCGGGACGTGACCATCGAGAGCTCGCCGGCGCCGTACACGTCAACCCGTTCCGCATCCAGATCCGCGTCGATCCGGTTGGCTGATATGGACCGTCCGTTCATCTGAATGAATGCGGGTTCATCTCCGGGACCGTTGATCCGCGCCGTTTTGATCCAGCGTCCCTCCTCGAGCTCCCCGACCACCGACTCGGCGCTCAGGTCGAGGCTGCGCGTTGGATCGTACATGCGCACGTCGCCGACGGCTTCGACTCGCCTGGGTTCGGCGACGTAGTTGACCTCCGAGTCGTGGTCCCGGCGTCGCTGCGTCCAGTCGATGGCGGTCGGATCGTGTCCCGCCATCACCACTCGGGCGAGTTCGCCGAGAAGATCGAACGGCGGTCTGGACTCGATGACGGGGACCATCTCCAGCCTGATCGTATCCCGCGCCGAGACCATGAGTTCGCCCTGTGTAACCACGACATCGCCCGTTGCCACCGCCGAGCGTGGAATCGGTCCGCCGGTCGGACCGGTCACCGACGCCACTTCCAAATGGTCGGCTGTGACGCGATCCTCACCGCGGATTTGCAGCACCTTTCCATCCGCGATGATCGTTCGCCAATTCCCCAGCATCGTCTCCCGCCTCGCCGGCGCATCGAACGTGATCTCCACCATGTCGCCGGCGAAAGTGTCCCCATTCTGCCTCAAGAGCGCGTCGCCGCGGAGTGTCATTTTCTCGATGTAGTCTCGCATCGTCACTCTCGACTCCTTCGCCGACGAGCCGATGCGCCAGTGCATCGTTTTGCCGATCACCAACTCCGCGGATTCTTCGAATCGCATATCGTACGGACGATCGCCGGTGTCGCGGACGGGGTCCCCTGGTAACTCGCCGCTCAGACGCGCCGGTCCGGCGACCCGGACAATATCCGCCGCTCGGTCGATTTCAACTTCCGGCGCGGTTAGCGTCCCCCGACCGGGCATCGTCACCACCACGTGACCGGATTCACCCCCCCCGAATATCCGCACGCGGCGCAGATCCTGGTGTATGTCCAATCGGCGGCATTGTGTTTCGAAGTCTCCATCCACGAATCGAACGTCACCGCCGGAGGCTGTCATGCGCATCCGCGGCACGCGGGGTTCCGCAGCCGCCAGCGGATCATCCTTGTGCGGCGAAATGCCAAACCGCCCGGACCAGGTGAGCACCAACCGCTTCGCGGCCTGCGATTCGCTCCGCGCGTCCACTGCTTCGGCGCCACCTCGTCGACCGCGACCGAGCAGGCTTGCCCGCCCCTCCTGAACCTCGTTCCGCTTGCGCAGGTCGAAGTCGTACAACACGTCCACCGCTTCCGCCGTCAGTTTCTGAGCCGCCTCTTGGTTGTCAAATCCCCGAATCGCCACGGAACCGTCGATTGCGACGCGATACGCCTGCAGATGTTCACCCGCCACAGTCGCGCCCGCGCCCTTTTCGCCGCCCGCGCCAGGCTCAACCTGACCCGCGGACATTTCATCCGCTTCCCGACCGGGCGGTTCCTCGCCCGCGGTCGCACCGCCGGGCATGTCAAACAGGGGCTCCAGCCCCCGGAACGTCATCGAACCGCCACGGAGAATATCGAACTTCTCCAGGCGGCCGTCGACCTCATTGTACGCCACCCGCAGCCCGTCGCCGTCGACGTCCGTCTCCGTCATCCTGACGGAGAACGGTCCGTCCGATTCCAACTGGGCTTCGATCATGTCGAACGAGAGCGACTCGAATTCCAGGCGGATCATGTGCTCGTCGCCCGGTTCATGATCGGACTTGTCGGACGCACCCTTCGCGCGATCCTCCGGCGTCCGCCGATCGATTTCGATGACGACATCGCCGGTCAACTCTCCGCGGTGCGGGTCGAAATCCTCCGTCACGTCTAACGCGCCGACGGCGGCTCGAATGCGGATGAGTTGCCCGTTCGGCAGGACATCGCGAATCACGGGCTCGGACACTTCGATGCGCTGCAGGTCGCCACGGGTGTCGCCGATCGGCCGCCAACTCGCACCCTCTAACTCCCGGCGAACCTGGCTACCCCCCGGAACGTAGGCCCGCAGCCAAATCCTGCCTCCCGGACCAATCTGTCCGCCCTCGCCGACCGCGACCGC
>JAJDDS010000078.1 GCA_029260195.1 Phycisphaerae bacterium | reverse complement strand
TCGCCGGCGAGGAGGGTGAAGGGGATTTCGAGGAGTTCCTTGGGTTGCCAGCCGCCGGTGGTGATGGCGTCCTGCCAGACGTCGATGACCTTCTCGCGGAGGTCGTCGTCGCGGATTTCGGATAGCTCGGGGAATAGTTCTTTGATTTCGTTTCGCATGTTCATGGGTCTCCGGTGGTGCGTTTGACCCGTCGCTTGCGCTCCGGGCTCGGATTGCGGTGGTCTTGTGACTACGGGTTGATTGCGAGTTGCTTTTTGATGACGGATTCGAAACCGCCACCGACGATGAGCTCCTGCGCGACTTCGCCTAGGGGGGCGAAGGGGTAGGTCTTGCCATCGGACTCAATGCGGGCTTGGGTGAAATCGACGCGGGCGCGGCGGGACGTGCGGATCGTGGGGGCGGGGTCATCCGCGTGGGCGGCTTTCAACTCGTCGACCAAGCCGGGGCACTCGATCACGATGTAGCCATTGTTGAACGCGTTCCGCTTGTACGTTTGCGAATAGGAGCCGGCGATGACCATTTTCAGGCCTCGGTATTTCAGGGCGGTGGCGGCTTGCTCGCGGGAGGAGCCGGAGCCGAAGTTATAACCGCCGACCAGGATGTCGCCGTCCTTGGCGATGGTCTGGAAGTTGGGGTCGTAGTTGAGCATGGCTGCGTCGCCCATTTCTTGGGGCGTCAGGTCTTCGCGGTAGGTGAACTCCTTGCCGTAGATGCCGTCGGTGTTGAGGTTGTCCTTGGGTGCGAAGAGGAGGTCACCTTCGATGGACGTGGGGAAGCCGTCGAGGATCGACAGTTCGCTGACGCTCGCGGCGGATCGTTCGGTGACGCGGGTCGCGCTTGCCTTCTCCATGGCTTCGCGGAGGAGGGCGCCGGAGCTCGAGCTTCGCTGGGGGCCGGCGATTTTTCCGGCGACGGCGGAGGCTGCGACTACGGCGGGGCTGGCGAGATAGACGAAGGACTCGCGCGACCCCATGCGACCTTTGAAGTTTCGGTTCGTCGCGCTGATTCCGACCTCGCCGTCGTCGAGCGGTCCCACGCCGAGGCCGCTGCACGCGCCGCAGCCGGACGGCAGCGCGATAGCGCCGGCGTCGGTCAGTGATTCCCAATAGCCGCGTTTCTTGGCTTGCTCCTCGATCTCGCTGGAGGCGGCTGCGATGTAGAACTTGACGCCGTCGTGGACCTTTTGGCCTTTGATGACGAACGCGGCGGCTTCGAAATCCTCGAGACGAGCGTTGACGCAGCTCATGAGGAACGCTTTATTAATCCTGACACCTTTTTCCTCGATGTCGGGGAGGGAGGTGATGGTCTTGACCTCGTTGGGGCCGGCGACGAAGGGGGTGACGGCGGAGAGGTCGAAGTCGAGTTTCTTGGCGTAGACGGCGTCGGGGTCGGCTGCGGGCAGGTCCAACTCGATCTGTGCGATGCGCTCGGGGGTCAGGCGGGGGTCGGTGTCGCCGCGGGCTCTGAAGACGTCGGCGCGGGCGAGCAGGAAGTCTCGCGTCGCGTCGTCGTAGGGGAAGAGTCCGGCCAGCGCGCCCCACTCGGTGGTCATGTTCGAGATGGTCATGCGCTCTTCGATGCTGAGGCAGGCGACGCCGGGGCCGGTGAATTCGAGGCAGCAGTTGAGAACCTCATCCTTATTGAACACGCCGACCAGGGCGATGATGACGTCCTTGCCGCTGACGCCGGGTTGGCGGTGGCCGGTGAGGTTGACGCGGACGACGTCGGGGACTTGCCACCAGGTTTTTCCGATGGCCCAGATGGCGGCGGCGTCGGTTCGGACGACGGGTGTGCCGAGTGCGCCGAGGGCGCCGTAGAGATTCGAGTGTGAGTCGGAGCCGACGACGAACGTGCCGGGGATGACGTATCCTTCTTCGACCATCACCTGATGGCTGATGCCGCGGCCGGCGGGGTAGAAGGCGACGCCCTGCTCGCGGGCGAAGGCTTCGATTTCGGCGTACTTCGCCAGGTTGCCTTCGCTCTTGTTCTGGATGTCGTGGTCGAGGGCGTAGACCGGTTGCCCCGGGTCAGCCACGCGGGTCGCGCCCATGCTGACGAATTTGGGGATGACGGCCGCGGTGTTGTCGTGCGTCATGACGTGCGCGGGGCGGACGGTGAGGAAATCCCCCGCGTGGACGGTGTGTCCGTCGGGCAGGCCGACGGCGAAGCGTTGGGCGATTTTTTCGACTAGTGTTTGGGGCATGTTCATTGTTCCATGGTTGCGGCGGGTGCCACTGGCGGCTTGTCCGCCAGTGTTTTCCAATTCTCGCTCGCAAGCACACTGGCAGCAAGCTGCCAGTGGCACCCGCCGGTTCAGCTTAGCGCGTGGATCTTGGGCAAATCAGCGTCCGTCGTCTTCGACACCCCTTCGTAATGCCGCCAACTGGACCATTTCCATTCCGCCGGATGATCGACCAAACCGCGCCGCACAGGGTTCAGGTGTACGTAGTCGATCATCTTGCTCAACGAGCCCTGGTCGACGATGTTCCGATCATAGCCCGGCCCTTCCTGCCAAAATCGGAAGGCTGTCTTGCCGGGTCGCTCGCGAATCGTGAGCTGCTTCAGCCGCGGGCTCTCCCGAGCAAGAAGGTCCTGCTTGATGCGATAGGACACCGGCCGCTTGATCGCGAAGAGCAGATCGGAGATTCGGGCGGTTGGTTCCTCGGGAAGGACGATCAGGTGAACGTGTTCCGGCATGAAGACGAAGGCCAATAGAGAAAACCCGTGCCGGCGAACGGCGCGATCGACGGCAACAGACAGCTCCTGACATCGGTGTTCATCATCGAGCAGCGGTAGTCGCTTGTAGCATGAAAACGTGAGTTCGTGTCCTTGTCCGGGATCATCGTAGTGCTTGACCTGCTTTCGATGGGCGGTTGGAGGATTCATAATCGCATCGACCTCTAGCCGGCACACCCCCCGAACAGAGCCCCATGGGCGTACAAACGTACAGGTGCGCAGGCATGCGAGTACTTCCAGCAAAGGACGCTCGCAACGCGCAACAGCATCCCGGTTGTACGCAGCGCCTTGTTACTTACGCCCATCGCTGAGCTCCAACAAATGAGCCATCAATCGTCCTTGGAATCCTGGCCGATCATCATTCGACTGAAGTTCTTTGGCATCGTCGGCCAAAGACCTCCACTCCTCCGGAATCTCAAACTTCTCCGGCGCTTGCATCATGAACCAAAGAGTGAAGCAAAGGAACTCCGGAACGCACTCGGCGGTCATTTCTCGGTACTTCTCACATGCATCGACCAAGAGGCACTCCGTGAACTTCGGAAAGAATGTCAATTCGGCATCCGCGTCCCGATCTCCATGTTTGAAGAAATTCTCCGGCTCATTGAGAGCGTTGAGCGGTGGCCCCCCCTCCATTTTAGCGTATCGCTCTTTGGCAAACATGGGGCTCCCCCTGCGACTCCCGTTCACATCGCGAATGACGTTGTAGGCGGCGCATGTGAGCGTGTGAATGGATACAGCGTCAGCATCATGGAAGAACAAGCTTATCGCCGCTTCCAGTTGGCGTCTTGCGCAGGCTAGTTTGCTGAGTTTGAGCGATTTCATTGGGTTTGGAAAGTAACCGCCCCGCGCTCACTTGCCGGCAGCAAACGGAGGCGGCAACCCTGCATGCGTGCAGGATAACTGCGGCACGCGGGTGCCTTGACTAGGTTGCTGCCAGTGCGATCTTGCACACGGTTCCTCACAAAACACTGGCGGGCAAGCCGCCAGTGGCACCCGAGGTTAGCAGCGCGCATTCCTTCCATGAGTCAATCTCCGGCCAACTTCGCGATGACGGCGTCGGTCATTTGGATTGTGTTGGCGGCGCCGTTGTCGAGGACGTCCTGACGGCCGGTCATACGCATCATGTCGTAAGTGCGGACCTTGCCTTCGGCGATGACGGCTGAGACGGCTGCTCGGATGCGGTCGGACTTCTCGGTCTCGCCGATGTGGTCCAACATCATGCAGGCCGTCACGATCATCGCGATGGGGTTGACGATCGACGGAGACAGCTCTTCGTACTTGGGGGCTGACCCGTGGGTCGGCTCGAAGACAGCGACCTCTTTGCCGATGTTGGCGCTGCAGGCGAACCCGAGGCCGCCGACCAGACCGGCGAAGCCGTCGGAGACGATGTCGCCGAACATATTGCCGGAAACAAGGACGCCGTAGGTCTCGGGGTTCTTGGTTAGCCACATCATCTGGGCGTCGATGTTCGTTTCCCAGAGGGCGATTTCGGGATAGTCCTTGGCGGCGGCTTTGGCTTCGGCGCGCATCATGCCGGAGGTCTCGCGGATGACGTTGGGCTTTTCGCAGACGGTGACCGACTCGTAGCCGAACTTCTTGGCGTAGGCGAAGGCTTCGCGCACGATGCGGCGGCAGGCGCCGCGCGAGAAGATACGCGTCGAGATGGCCATGTCCTCGCTGGGGACGTGTTTGAACTTGGCCATGCGCGGGTGCGTTTCGAGGGCGGTGCGGACGTTGTCGGGGGGGTTGGTCCACTCGACGCCGCCGTAAAGGCCTTCGGTGTTCTGGCGGAAGATGACCGCGTCGACTTTCGGCTCGGCGAATCCGTCGCCGTCGCGGCGGATGAAGTTGAGCGGGTTGCCGGGGAAGGATCGGCAGGGGCGGATGGAGATGTCCAGGTCGAAGTGCTGACGGAGCTTGACGATGGGGCTGGCGTAGACCAATCCCTTGTCGCGCAG
>JAJDDS010000077.1 GCA_029260195.1 Phycisphaerae bacterium | reverse complement strand
GAGGTTGATCAGGTCGTCGGCGGTGACCAGCCCGCGCAGATCCTTGGTGAGTTGGCCGGCGTCTTTGCGGTTGACGTTAAAGATGATCGTGGAGCCCGTGGAAGACAGGGCGTCAGCCCTTCGTTCTTTGAACTGGCTGGTGTACTGGTGGGCGAGCGTCAGACTGACCCCAAACTTACGCGTCTCGGCGACCAGATCTTCGAGGGCGTTGGTCAGGAACTTGTGTGCCTCGTCGCAAAATAGGTGGGATTGTCGGCGCTGGCCCGCGGGCGTATTGGCTCGGCTCAGCGCGGTGAGGTAGATCTGCGAGAGCATCAGGCAGCCCAGGACTCCCCGATTGTCCGGACCGATCGTCGAGAGGTTGACCAGCAGAATCATGCCGTCGTCCAGGATCTGCCTGAAGTTCAGCGCGCTGTCCGGCTGGGAGAACATCAAGGGGAACGTCTCGCCCACCAGGAGTTTGCTGAGCTTGTTCTTGGGAGGGCCAAGGTCGTCCTTGCGGTACTGCTCGAACTCGTGCTGCCAGAACTGCCGCGGTTCCTCGCCCTCCACAACTTCCAGGATCTGCTCCCGTAGCCGTTCACCTTCCGGGGACTTGGCGCTCAGTACGCAAGACACATCCAGCAGCGTGCTGCCCGGCAGATGCAGCAGCGCGAAGAAGGACTCGCGAAAGAACCGCTCCAGCCGGTGCCCCCAGCCGGTAACGAAGCTCTTGAAGGCGTCGACCAGATCGTCGGCGGTGCGCCCCATGTCCTGCCCCGGAATCCGCTGTAGGGGGTTCCAGATCGGCACCCACTCCGGGTCCCCGGGATCAAAGTAGATAGTTCGGTCGATGGCGGACTCCGGCAACAGGTCCAACAGCGAGTCGACGAGGTCTCCATGGGGATCGATGACCACCACGCCGTCGCCCCTGGCGATGTCCTGCAGGATCATGTGTTCCAGCAGGACGGATTTACCGGTGCCCGGCCGTCCGAGCACGTGCGTGTGGCATTTCCGCTCGCTGTCAGGGATATGGATCGGGTTTTCCCGACCCGCATGGCGGCGCACGCCCACCTTCGTTCCCGCGGCCAACCTCTCACTCGGACTCGGAAGCGTATCCAGCGTCTCCAGCAAGATTGGCCGGTGTTCCAGGATGCCGGCCGGGGGGAGATGAACCAGTCCGGCAAGCTCCCAGGAATTGACCAGGAAGCCCGGGCGATAGGTCCAACCCTGGGTGAACATGGGCCCGATCCGTTCGCCGCTAAACAGTGCCGCGTAGTGGCTCTCGGTCAGCCGGTCCAGCGGCCGCCCGCCGTGTTGAAAGAGATGCGTGAACGTCGATAACGAGCGCAGCAGCGCCAGCCCGCGATCGCCCGCTCCGACGACGGCGGTTCGCAGGGCCGCGGCAAATAGCGGTTTGTCGCTGTGGGCCTTGCTCTCCACTTCCCAGGCCATCTGCTTGCGGTCCCCGGACGGGCCCTCGTGCGGGTATCGTTGAGGCAGCCACGAGCCGTCAAACGCCTTCACCATGAACTCGAGATCGAGCAGAACCTCGACGTTGTGATGCCAGTCGTGCTCCGGCGGCACCGGCTGGAACAACACCTGGCAGATGCCCACGGCCTGCGGAGGGACCTGTGCCATGGCCATCATCAACGGCTCGAGCGGCGTGACGTGGAGCTCGTCCGGCCGCGTCCATAAATGCGAATACGGTGGCGGAGGAAGGTAATCTGCGTAGACGGCGTCCCCCCAGACGGCTGGTGGTATTACGCCCAGTGGACTCTGCTGTTCCCGCGTAAGCTCGCACCGAGCGAACTCCCCGTAGAAGGCGGCGGCAATCACTGGGAGATCACGTTGGTGACACAGCAGCGTCAGCCCAACGCTCTCCGCGTTGCCCGCCACCTCGAACCCGATCCGGTAGGTAACGCCGGCGAGCTGCTTCAGGAACCGCTCGCTGCGTTTCCAGTCCGCGTCGTAGTCTGAGGGGATCCAACCGCGCAGGCGCACTAGGCGCTCGGGGGGTTCGGGCGTCTCGGCCACCGCATCACTTGCGGCTTCACCCGCGGCCAGGGCCCTTACGTCGTGGATGGGCTGAAAGAACGGTTCGAGGGCGACCGGCTCGCGTGATATTACGGGTCGGCAGCCCTTGCCGGCTTCATGGCGGACGACGGCCCGGGCCTTTGCGGCCAGCATGTACGATCCTGCCCGCGCCAAGAGTGCTCGTTCGATTGACATCATGCTCCCTTCACTCAGCGCACAGTGTTTTCCAGCCAGTAGCGGCGGGGAACGGCCTGGCGTTTCAGGGAGCGAGTGATTGCTGAGCAATGATCGGAGGGCTATCGGCCGACGCGGCGCATCCGCTGGAGCATCTGCGAATGCTCTTGCAGCACCTTGGGGAAGTTGGCTTTGACACGCACGGCGCTTCCTTCCGTCAACTCGGCAGGCAGAAGGTGGCCGTACTTGGCGAGATACTCCTCTATTGCGGCGAGTTGCTCCTCGACCGACAGCTCGTCCCACCATGTCCCAGCCCTGCCGGCGACTTCTCTTCCGCCGTAGTGCTGGGCGATATGCCCGGCGACTCTCTTCAACACCGCGTAGAGCCCGCCTTCGTTTCCGGTTCGGGCCATCTCGAAGGCCGCCTTCTCGCCGTTGACGCCATACTCGTTTGATAGAATGCGGACACATCGTCCCCACTCGAAGTCCAGCGAGGCTTGCGGCATGGCTGGTATGTGCAGCACACTCGCTTCGACGTGGCGCATGAAGTCGATCAGACATACGCGGAAGTCATCCCACCGATCGAGCCTGGCTGACCGATGTGGGTATGAGTTGACCGCCTCGTCGACCCGGGCGGCGGCCTCCTCCCAGGTTCGCTCCGGATCGATGCTCGCGAGTAACTGGTCAAGCGTCATGGTCATCACAACCCCCTATAGCCGGCGGAAGATTGACGAGGTTCGCTGCAGGCCGGCGACGTACGAACGGATTAAGTCCTGGAAGTCTCGCGCGTAGCGTTCCGGTTGATCCGCGCGGATCGATGACGCCAGATGAGCGCCATTGTCGGCGATGAACTGCCGGATGATGTCGACCTTGTCCTTCCAAGCGTTGGGCGCGACATGTTGGTCGAACACCTCGCCGATGTAGCGTTCCACCGATTCGACCTTCAGGCCTTCGGCGATCTTGTCCAGGACCAGCCGCAGTCCCCCGTTGGTGCCGTCGTGGGCGTCGTTGAAAGCGCTGACAATGTCCCCGTTCTGGCGGCGGTACTCGCATTCCAGGATCTGTTTGGCCCGGCCCCTGGCCTCCGAGCGGGAGAGCGCGCCGCCGTTGGATACGCAGGACGTAAAATGATGGTTGTAGTAGTCACCAATGGTGTCACTGAACTGATCGAAGCTGGACACGGTGTTGGAGCGCAGGGGATAGCCCAAGCGGGCTTCGTCGTGCGGAATGCCGATCCGCTGCGCGATAGTTCTTTCATCAAGGGCGGCCAGTAGACTGCTGATCGATACCACGTCATTGACTCCTTCACAAAGTGCGTAATAGCGAGTGAACCTGTTCAAACGACCTCACGTACGCCTGCGCCATCAACTTGTACTGTTCGGCAAACCTCTCCGCCGGCTGGCAGCGGATCTCGGGCGGCAGGTGCGGGCCTAGGCGCTTCAGCAGCGCTGCCGCGAAGGCCACTTGCGTGTCCCAATCCTTGGGGTCGATGGCCTGCTCCAAGATCATGTTGACGTACTTGGTGATCTCGTCGCGCTTGTAACAGTCGGCCATCGCATCGAGCACGAAACGCATACCGCCGCGGGTGCCGTCGCGAGCCTCCGCGAGCGCGGCCTTGACTCCGCCCTGCCGTTGGAATGTCTGCTCGACTAGCTTCTGAGCGTCACCCGCCGCGGTACGGGCGTTGACGGGCGCGACTACGGTCCTCGTGTGCCGCAGAAGGTGCAGATAGAATGCCGAGACCGCGTCCAGGAACTCGTCATAGGATTCCACGGTGGCCGCGTTCAGCGTGAACGTGGCGCGGGCGGTGTCCACCGGTAAGCCGATGCTGCTCGCCAGATGCCGGGGATCGAGTTCGGTCAGAACGGCGTCGAGTGCGGTCGGGGCATCGTCGCCGGTCATTACCTGGACCGGGGCATCGGCGGCCCGGCCCACGCGGTGATGTCCGACGTTGCTTCCGGACGCCGCGTCGTAGAGCAGCCGCACGTCCTCATGGTCAGACTCGGCGGCGAATTGGCTGAGGGCGATGCACGCGCTCGTCGGCAGGAGTGGGAACATGGTCTTGAGGCGGCGGACGGCGGGCGGCAGAGACCGGGCCAGTTGGAGCAGCCTGAAGCCGAAAGTCGCAGGATAGGTCCGCCGTTCGATGTGAAACGCCACCCACGCCTGAAGGAGTTCCCCTGCTTCGTCGCTTTCGCCGGCCAGCAGGCGGCGCTCCAGCGCCGTCAAGAAGCGATCTTCGTTTCCATGTGCCAGGAACCTGACGGTCCGGTCGATCACACCCGAAGCGCTGCCGGCCGAAGGTGACACCTTGAAGAACCCGCGTCGCAAGCCTCCGAGGACGATCGTTTCGTCGTCGAAGACGGTCTGTACAAGCTCGGCGACGTCGCCCACGGCGATCGTCCGGATGCGGTCGCTGGCTTCCACGATGGCCTCATGGATGCGCCGCAACTCTCCCGGAGTAAGTGTTTCCAGTGATTCATCCTGGGTGTGCGCGGGATAGACGAACCGGTGGACGGTATCGTCCGCTACCGACGCCGCCACCTTGGCCGGGAGGGCGCGTACGGCGGCGATGTCTCCGTCCGAGGAGGCAAGATGCCCCGTCGACACCAGGTCCTGGGGGATGCGCAGCCCCAAACCGGCGGACAGTAGAGCCAACAGCACCGGCACATCAGCCGAGTATCCCGATACGTTGATGCCCAGGTCGGCGGAGGATGCCGCACCGAGATTCACGAGCGAGACCTCGAAACTCATGGGTTCCACGCACAGCGTGCCCAGGACCCGACAGACGAGGGGGAACACGACTCCCTCGATATGCTTCGTTGCATTGGGACTGAAGACCACCGGACCGGCGAAGCGAAGACGTTCGCCGTCTCCTTCATCCAAGGGTCGCGCCACCACGGCGGAGATTACGGCAGTCGCGTCGTCGCCGTCGCCGAGTACCAGAACGGTCTTGGCCCTTCCGATCGATGTTGACATGGTATCCATCTGCACAGCCACCTACCTGCGACGTTCGAGTTCAATGCGACCGGCCTCGAGGCCGGGGATCACGCGGAGAATCAACTCTCCATCCAGCAGCGTCTCTTCGCGGGACGTATTGGCGACGGACTCACCGGTGTCGGCCGCCAGGTCCAGCGAACGCCCGGGATACGCCGAGGACCAGATGAGGTCACGATCCGTGAGACGGCTTTCCCAGATCAGCCGCCCGGAATCCGATGCCAGTGAGTAGACGCCCGGCGAAACATCCGAGACCGACCGGCGCGCGCCCGCCCGGTCGAGTTCCATCCGTCCGACAATCTCGGTTCCTCGCATGAGCACAATCTGCGGTTCTGAGCTTTCATCGCAGCGTGTTCCATGCTCGGTACAGAATCGCTCGTACTCCGCCTGCCACTTCGGTCGTTCCCCAAGCAACTTCAGGGCGCATTGCCGCTCGGCTTCGTCACCTTCGAAGGTGTCTGTTCCGAGCTCGGCAATCAGCGCACGCAGGCCGTCGGCTTGCAGCGCCTCTAGCTGGCACGCGGCCGGGGATCGTGCCGCCTCGGCCATGAACCGTTGGAAGTTCGAGTAGCCCCAGGCATGATCGGGTTGATGGCCGAGACGTTCGATCTCCGCGAAGGTGTCTCTCAAAGCCCTGGAGACATCTCGCTGCTCAATGGCACGGGCGATGATGGGGATGAAGTAGAGTTCGTGGCTCATGGTCGTTTTCCACCTGTGTGACGAGCGATGACCGATTCAACGCGCGGCCAGACACCTGCACTCCTTGCCGCCTCCGCGAAGTCGGGGTGTCCTGCCAGTATCGCGGCGGTATTGCGCCAAAGGTCTGGAATGACCACCGCGCCGTCGTTTTCGGTCCGTTGTGCCCAGCGGGCACCCGCAAAGCGGCTCAGCGTGGCCTTGCTCAGTCCGAAGGCTGCCGCAACTGCGCCGAGCTGGTATTGCCCCAAACTCAGGTCTTCGAAGATGCGGCGGATCAGACCCTGGAGGGGGAGTTTTCCCAGCGCCCGGATGGTCGGCCTTTGCTGGTTGATGTTCTCAGCCTTCTCCTCGGCGACCACGCCGGCCA
>JAJDDS010000076.1 GCA_029260195.1 Phycisphaerae bacterium | reverse complement strand
CGCCGTCCCGGCGGGCCAATGCACCCAACTGGAGGAATATGCCCGAGATGGTGGGAACGATCAACAGGAAGGGGTAGAAGATCCCGAAGGAGGTCAACTCGCGAAAGTGCGGCGAGAGAATTCGTGAGTCCGCTGCGAGCGCGGTCAGTCCGGACGCCACGAGCGATGCACCCACGAACGACGTCAACACAACGGTCGTGGTTTTCTTATTGGTCAGCCCGATACCGCCGACCATCAGGAACGCCAACAGCAGAACAGCGTAGATCGTCGGCACCGGCACGGTCGAACCGCCGAGCACCGTCCAAGTCGTCAGCGTACCGAGCACGCCGGCCATCACCGGGGCGGCGAAACGCCTCAGAAGCCGCGACACACCCGCGCACAACATCGCCCCCAGCGCGCCGCCGACGTACGCGCCGACCGTCTCACCGTGGAATGCGACGCCAAGTGCGATGCCGATGATCGCGTAGATGACATCGATGGCGATGGCGCCGATTCGCCATCCGATCAACAGGAAGGACAGGCCGGTCAAAGCCGCCATCAACCCGAACGAAGTTCCCGCCGTGGCGAGGAAGATGTTCCACTCTGTAAGAAGTTCGCGCACTCTTCGGCCTTCCCCATCAACAACGGATCAAGCATACGATATAGATATCGTTTAGAAAGACCGGCACGTTTGCTGTGATCGCGCTACGACTTCTTGCCAGCGTCGCCTGCGGAATTATGGGGCTTCGTCAGGAGTGTCTGCAGCAGGAGCGAGGCCAATAAGAACGTACCGCACGCCGCCGCGAGCGCTTGGGGATGGTCGACGCCCGCCTGATAGAAATCCGGGCGCCAGGTTCGCGCGGCGGACAGAATGCCGAATCCAAACATCGCCGTGCCAACGACGGCCGTGGTCGTCACTAGCGTGAAGCGCACGGCAAACACACCCATGAGCATTCCGAATAACGCGGCGCAAGCGCTGGTCAGTGCGACCCTTCGCGTTCCGCCGCGATCGTGCTCGAAGGCGTAGTCCCAGAATCCGCGCGCCCAACGCTGAAATTCCGGATTAAGGGCGGCGGCTTGAACATCCGGCTCGGGGACGGTGAACGTGTCACCGAGCGGCGAGACGACCGCGGGCATCGTACCTTGGTTGTGGGCGTACTCGCGGAACTCCGGACCGAGCGTCCGCGCGCCGTACGTCGCGTTCACACCGACCACCACGACGAGACCGGCCGCCACGCCCACCCAGACGCGATGCAACGCGAAGCCGACGACCCCGAGGATCGCTGCACCCAGCAGCCCGGCCACAGGGCTGGGGACGTCGGCCAATCGACCCATGTAGAGTCCAGCCCCGGCGCCCGTCACGCAAAACAGCGCCGTCAACGACCCTCGAGCTAGCTTCGCACCCAACACGGACAATCCCAATCCGACGATAATCAGCCCGACGATCACGCCCACGAACGCCGGTACAGCGATATCGTGCGAAACGTGGTGTTCCACAAGAAGCCGCGCGCGTTCGATGATTTCGTTGAGGGCGTTCATCTCGTGAATCTCCTGGCTGAGAGCGTATTCGCACCGCGCCGCGAGATATTTTCCGATCATCGGCGGCATCTCGCGAAGCCCGCCCGTTTACGTCCTCGCCGGGATCGTAAAGCGGTCCGGAAACGTCGACACGTCAATCGTATCGTTTCCTGCGTCGATCCGCCCCCACCGGCGGAAATTCTCCCACAAAATGCGGATTTTGTCCTCCGGAAAATTCTCCTCGATTTCCTCACCCGGCGCCGATCCCCACACGATCCGGCTCCCCGCAGGTGCCGTCGCAAGGACGATGTGGGGTTCGCGATTGTCCCGGCGGCCGTCGTAGTTCCCGACCAAAACGCCGGTCACTTGATCGAAGAAGGGCATGTCGCGAAGCAACCGGATCACCTCCAACGCCGCGCTTACGTCGCGCCCCGCCCATCGCTCACCCTGGCCCGGAACGCCCGCAACCGTCCCTTGCACGACCACCAGCGACGCGTCGTATCCGTAGCGACCGGGCAACCGCACGCCGTCGTCAGCCAATAGATAAAACTCACCTCCGGACTGCACCAATGCAGCCGGTGTACGATAATCGGCCGAGACGATCACCGAGCCATCCGCGTAGCGCCGGATCTGCCGCACCCGTCGCACCCACGCCGAACGCTCGAGCGCCTGGCCGATGTCCTTGCACAGATTCGGCTCGTTCCAGCCCACCTGAATCACGGGATCGATGACGCTCCGGATGCTGTCTTCCAGGCCGTCGGGCGCATTGGCGAGGTGGATCGTCGGAGGGGCGAGAAACTCAGGGCGAGCGCGGACATAATCTTCAAGCCAGCCAACGCCCCACGCGGCGCCGGCGATCAAAGGCGCGATCCACAGATAGCGCACGACGGTGTATCCACCGATGCCCCGGACGGCTGCGGCGAGCGTAGTGAGACGGCTTGGCTGGCGCTTCGGCCGTCCTCGTTTGCGCTTGGTGTTGCGTTTGAACCAGCTCATGGCGTTCGCGTCGCGGTTACGATGGCGCCGCGCTCTGCTCGACGATCGTTTGACACAGCGCGTCGAACGAGATGCCCACTCGCGCAGCCGCCTTCGGGAGCAGCGAATGGCTGGTCAGACCGGGGATGGTGTTCACCTCGATGGCGTAGGGCTCCAACGTCGCCCGATCGACCATCCAATCGACGCGACTGAAACCGCGACACCCGAGCGCACGATGCGCCTGCAGGCTGTAGGACTGTATGCGCTTGAGCAACTCGCCGGGCAAATCAATATCGAACAGGTATTCCGTGTCGTCATCGAGGTACTTGGCTTCGTAGTTGTAGAATTCGCGCCGGGTGCGAATCTGGCAGACGGGGAGAGCGCGATCGCCGAGAATTCCGACGGTCAGCTCAGGGCCGTCGATGTATCGCTCGAGCAACGCCACACCATAGCGCGAAACCACCGTCTCGATGGCCGGCGCGGATTGGCTGTGCTCGCGGACGATGAACGTGTCGACGCTGCTACCGGACGCGCGGGGTTTGACGACCATCGGCGGGACGACCTCACCCCGCACATCATCGGATCGGGCGGACGATACCAGATCAAACGCGGGCGTGGGGATACCTTTCTCGATGAAGACCTGCTTGGTGGCAACCTTGTCCATCGCGAGCGCCGATGCCGCGGAGTCGCTACCGCAATACCGAACGCGACGGACTTCCAGGATGCGCTGAAGCGCGCCATCCTCACCAAACTCGCCGTGCAGCGCCACGAATAGCATATCCGCCGGAACGTCCAAAGCGGCGAGGTCGTCGGGGCCGATGTCGAGCATGATCGCGTGATGCCCAAGGCGTTTCAGTGCGTCGCGGACCATCCGCCCGCTTTGCAGGCTGACGTCGCGCTCGTCGCCCGGACCACCCGCGAGCACTGTGATGTCCAGCGGCGTGACCCGGCGAACGTCTTCACCCGACTTGGCGATATCGACAGCCGTTCTTATCATGACGTTGGCCTCCAACAGGCTACTCTACTTGTGGCGGCAAAAACTGAACACTGTCATTTCGAGCGCAGCGAGGAATCTTGCCGATTTCGGGGCGGCGTGTTTCGCTTCGCTCAGCATGACGCTCAGTGTTTCCCGGTTCCCCTTCGTAACAGCCGTTCTGACGATCGCGCCCGATCACCAGACGTCGATTTCCAATTCCAACTCTACGCCGCACGCGCCGGCTACTTCGCTCCGCACGTGTTCGATGACCGCCAGCACTTCGGCGGCGGTCGCGTCCGGCTTGGTGACGATGAAATTCGCATGCACATCCGACACCGACGCGCCACCGCGGGCGACACCTTTCAGCCCCGCGGCGTCGATCAGAGCACCGGCGGACTTGCCGTCCGGGTTCTTAAATACGCACCCCGCGCTCTTGTCGCCGAGAGGCTGCGATTGCTTCTTCTCCGCCATGAACCTCCGAAACGTCGCCTGCGTCCGCTCCGGATCGCCTTCGGTCAGCTTCAAATCCGCTGACAGAACCACGCGATCCGCGACGGTCGACGTACGATACCCGAAACCGAGCTCGTCGCGTGTCAGAATCCCAATAAGTCCACGACAATCAGCTACCCGCACACGCTCGACCACGTCGCCGAACTCGCCGTGGCGTCCGCCCGCGTTCATGCGGATCGCGCCGCCGACCGTTCCGGGGATGCCAGCCATCGCCTCCAACCCCGACAAACCGCGCCGCGCGCACGCGTGACTCAGCGGCATCAACTCAACGCCGCCACCAACATGGACGCTCTCGCCATCGAAGCGTGTCTTCGTAAACGCCGGACCGTCAAGTCGAACGACCACGCCGTCAAACCCGTCGTCGCGGACCAGCACGTTCGCTCCGCCGCCGAGCACTTTCGTTTCCACGTCAGCCCCGGCTGCGCGGCGCAACGCGTCGGCAAGCTCCTCCTCAGATCTTGGCGATACCAACCACCGCGCGCGCCCACCGAGCTTGAACCACGTCAGGTCCGCAAGCGGCACATCAGTCTCAACGCGCCCCGCATACCCGTTCAGCCAGTTCATCGGCGAGCTTCCAAATATCGCCCGCACCCATGGTGACCACGAGGTCGCCGGGTAGCAGTTCGGGCGTCAGTTCCGCAGCGATGTCGCTCAAGCGCGGGATATACCGCACGCAGCCGCCGTTCTCGCGAATCCGCGCGACGAGCGTTTGAGCGCCGGTGCGTTTGATATCCAATTCCGTGTCCCGCGAACCGTAAATGTCCGGGATGATGACTTCGTCGGCCAACTCGAAACTCGCCGCGAAATCATCCATCAAGATGCGCGTCCTCGAATGCTGGTGCGGTTGGAACACCACGACGACACGGTTGGGTGCGTATCGATCCCGAACGGCTGCCAACGACACGCGCACCTCCGTCGGGTGATGGGCGTAGTCATCAACGACGGTAACGCCACCCGCTTGACCAACCAGACTCATGCGCCGATCGACCCCTTTGAACGTCCGCAGCGCTTCAGCCAACGCGTCGCAGCCCCCTCCCGCGTTCCAAGCCAGCGCGGTGGCAGCCAGGGCGTTGGATACATTGTGCAGACCGGCCACGAGCAACGACGCACGGAACAATCTCTGATCCTCGTACGTCACGTCGAAGCTGTAGTGCCCGTCTTCCAATTCCACGTTGGCTGCTCGCCAAGTCGCGCCGGGTTCAAACCCGAACGTCTCGACCCGCGCTTCGGCTACCCCAACGGCGGCAGACACGTTTGCGTCGCCGTAGCGAGCGACGATCAGACCATCGGGTGCGACGTTTCGCGCGAACGCGCCAAACGCCTCAATGATCTCGTCGATATCCTCGTAGCTGTCCAAATGGTCAGCCTCGATATTCAGAATAGCCGCCTGCTTGGGGCGCAGGTGCAGGAACGAACGATCGAACTCACAGGCTTCGACCACGAAATGCTCACCCATGCCCACGCCGGACCCGCCGCCGAACTGCGGGACATTCGCTCCGATGACGTACGACGGATCGAGCCCGGCGGATCGGTACAGATGGGCACTGAGCGCGGTCGTCGTGCTCTTGCCGTGCGTGCCCGCGATCGCCACACCCGTGCGAACGCGCATCAACTCACCAAGTAACTCCGCATACTTGATGACCCGACTGCCCGACGCCCGCGCGGCGATCAGCTCCTCGTTCGTCTCGGGTACGGCTGCGCTGTGGACGATCAGATCGATCCTGTCGGCGATGTTGGACGCCGCCTGCGACGTGTGGACTTTGGCGCCGAACTCGGTGAGCGAACCGATGCCTCGGAACGCGGACCGATCCGATCCGCTGACGTTTGCACCGCAGTTCATTAGCAGCCGAGCGGCGGCGTGCATGCCACACCCCCCAACGCCGATCATGTGTACGTTCTTATTTCGGAATTCGACATCCGCGCGGCGCGCCCGCTTGCGGGGCAGTTGGGGTCGCGTTTGGAGGCCTCTTGAGACTGTTCGCATGCTATGCCCGATCCCGCCCGCCACCGGCGAGCGTCTTACCGCGTGGAGCCGGAAACACTGAACACTGTCATTCCGAGCGCAGCGAGGAATCTAGCCGCACACGGGACAAGATCCTCCGATTCACTCACCACGACGTTCAATCTTCCGTGCTCCCCTTCGTAGTACCTCCGTTGACGATCGTTCTTCCGATTCGCACTTCTTGTCCCGCGTCCCGAACCCAACGATGACGAACCGGCGCACGCGGGGGTCCATCCGAGCCACCGGGACCCGCCATCACGCCGCCGCCTCTACAGAAGTCCCGGCACCTCTATCTTCATCGTCGCGCGCTCCATTTTCTCTCCAATCACCCGTCTGTTGCAACAGCCGTTCGGAATTCGGTTCATCACCCGGATCGCGACCGACCAGCGCCAACACCATGCCTGTGATTTCTCTCGCCGCGTCGGGCGCAGACAACGCGCCCGCGTTGCGCGACATCTTCGACAGCGCCTCCCCATCGAACATCAGTTTCTTCAAGACCACCGCCAGCCGCGGCGCGTTCAACTCGACCTCTAAACGGTCCTCAACCATCACAGCCGCGTTTGCCTCTGCCAGTACAGCTGCGTTGGCGTACTGGTGTTTGTCACGATGATACGGATAGGGCAGGATCACCGACGGAACCGCACGGGCTGTGATTTCCGCCAGCGTCGAGGCGCCCGCCCGCGTCACCACCAGATCCGCAGCCGCCAGCGCGTCGGCCATGTAATCCGAATAATCCAGCACGACCGACGGCGCCGAACGCGCCGCGTAGGCGGATTGCACGAATTCCACGTCCTCCGGACCCGCGAGATGCAGAACCTGCCAGCCGTCGATCCCCGCCAACTCCCCCGCGATCGCAGCCATCGCACGGTTGATCGACCGGGCACCCTGCGACGCGCCGGTCACCAGAAGCGTCCGCCGCGCCTCGCTCAGCCCGAATCGTCGCACACCACCCTGACGATCGGCTGTCCCAAACTCGCGTCGAATCGGACAGCCCGCAACGAGCACCCGAGCGGTACGCGGAAAACTCAACTCGGTCACAGGCCACTGTGCGAAAACGACGTCCGCCTTGCCCGCTAGAAAACGGTTCGCCTTCCCGGGCACGGCGTCCGGATTCAGCAACACACACGGAATACCCATCTTCCGGGCGACGCAAATGGCTGGGGCGCTCCCGTAACCTCCGCTGCCGATCACCACGTCGGGGCGATGCTCAGCGAACGCTTCACCACACCGGCGCACCGACGCCCGCCACCCTCGAGCGAACCCGAAAATACCCGATACCGAACGCGGAAGCGGCCTCACGCGCTGAAACACCATTCGGTCGGTCCGTTCATCGTACCAACGCCCGATCAACCGCCCATCGATCGCCCGCTCAGTCGCGAAAAAACTGAACCGCGCCGCCGGAACCTCCCGGCGAACCGCGTCAGCCAAACTCAACACCGGATACAGATGTCCACCCGTTCCGCCACCCGCGAACGCTACGTGCAATTCTCGCCGCAGCGCGATCATCGAACACGCTCCATCGCTGGCAACACGCCGGGAACGCCTGCGGGATGACCCGAAAACGCCGCCGCCGGCAACGACCGCAAGCGCGGCACGCCCGCCAGCAAGCCGATCGCCGCGCAGAAACAAAACACTCCCGAGCCCCCTGACGACACCAGCGGCAGCGCAATCCCCTTCGTCGGCGCCACCACCGTCACCACCGCAATGTTCATCAACGCCTGTAGCCCAAACGTCACCGTCACGCCGAACGCAAACAACCGGGCGAACCCGCCGTCGTTCATCGGTGCCCGCCGCATCGTCGCCAATCCCAGCAGCACGAACGTAATGAACAATAGGATCACCATCCCCCCGCCAAGCACGCCCAACTCCTCGCAGATGATCGAAAATATAAAATCCGTCCGACCCTCCGGCAGGTAGCCGTACTTCGCCATCCCCGCGCCGAGACCACGCCCACTCCACCCACCCGACGCGATCGCAGCCAGCGATTGAATCGGATGATAGCCAGCCCCCAGCGGGTCTTCCCAGATGTTCGTGAACGCCATCAACCGTTTCACCCGGTACGGATGCGAGACCAGCAAATACGTGAATGCGCCAACCGCGGGGATCGACCAGGCGGCCAGCGTCCGCAGCGGGCATCCGCGCACCAACATCATCAATCCACCCACCAACGCCAGCAGAGCAGCCGTTCCGAAATCCTCCACGCCCACCATCGCGCACACCAACCCCACCGCCAACATCGCGACCGTCAGGTCCGGTTTCGTCCCCGCGCCGTCCGGCCGCCGCCGCGTCAACATCGCAGCCAGAAACACCACCAGCGCCGGCTTCGCGACTTCCGACGGCTGAAATCCCAGCGGGCCGAACGCCACCCACCGCCGCCGCCCGTGACTCTCCACCCCCAGCCCCGGCACCCAGACCGCCGCCAGCAAAACGACAGCGATCACCAACCCGATGGCCGCGGGTTGAAACCACGACCCCACTCGCCACAGCAGAACGCCCGGACCGATCCGCCCGCACACCAGCATGACCACCAGACCGACACCGACGAATGCCACTTGCCGAACCACCGGCGCCCGCCACGACGTCGTTTCAAACAGCGATTGTTCGAGCGTCGCACCGGTCGACGCCAGCATCACGACGCCCAGGGTCATCAGCGCGGCTGCCACCAGCACCAACCCCGTGCTGACGCCGTCCGGTGGTGAAGACAAGCGGGACATTCGTGTCATCCTTGACATCGTCGACCTGCGCCGACGTCTACCCTACCTAACTTGGCGCATCCATCCGCGCGACGCCCCCCACAACGAGTGGCGGTACATCGTCACACCCACACGC
>JAJDDS010000745.1 GCA_029260195.1 Phycisphaerae bacterium | reverse complement strand
ACGACGGACGAGTTGGACGAGGTCGCGGAATTGATCGCGTCGTTGGACATTCCCGACGCGGAGGATACAGAGACGCGGGTGTACACCGTCGGGCTTGGGCGCGACGTGCAGGATATCGTCGGGCTGCTCGAAGCGCTGCTGATTCCCGAGGGGCCCAAGGTGAAGACGGCGACGGGGGGCCGAAAGACCGCGATGTTCGGCGACGTGCGCGTGGTGGCCCAGGCTTCGACGCGCCGGATTCTCGTGAGCGCGCCCGCCGAGCGATTCGGTGAGATCGAAGAGAAGTTGGACATGCTGCTGGCGGGTGAACCGCCGGAAGTTAGCCTGGTCAGATTCATCCCGGTCCAAAATGTGAACGCCGACGATGTGGCATCGCTGATCGAGCCGATACTCGCATCGCTGGTGAAGGAACTGGAGTCGAGCGGCGAGATTATGACGAGCGTGGGCGTGGACAGCGCCAAGCGCCGGGCGCAGGGCAAGTCCCTCGGAGTTACCGTCACAACCGACGTCGCCGGTGAGCGGGTGATCGTCTCGGGTCCGGCAGCCGTGGTGGCTGAGGCTGAGGCGCTCATCGCGGAGTTGGATCGTCCGAGCGCGGACGACGAGCGGATCATGCGCACGATCACGTTGTCGAAGTCGGAAGCGTCGCAGATGGTGACGGTGATCAACGCGATGTTGACTGGGCAGCGCCCGTCGATCGTGCGGCGTCCGAAAGTGCGCAAGAAAGCCGCGGGAGAAGCGGGGATCGCGTCCGGTGCGTCGGGCGGGACGGAGGATGTCACAATCGTGGCGGCGCCGGGCGAGGGCGCGGTCGTCCTGCGCGGGACGCCGGACGCCGTCGACGAGGTCGAGGCGTGGATCCGCCATTTGGATGACACCGCGACGGCTGGGACGACCCTGAAGATCTACCACATCCAAAACGCCGAGATCGAGCAACTCGCGGACACGATCATGGATCTCTGCGACGTGGGAACGAAGAAGCCGATCAATCGCGGGAAGGCTGACCCCTTGGCGTTCGACTCGGGGCCCATCAGCAACGTCCGCAAGGGCGGAGAGATCACGCTGACGACCGACTATTGGAACAAGGTGATCCTGGTTCGGGCGACGCCGATGAAGATCTTCGAAATCGATCAGGTCGTGGAGCTGTTCGACGGGAAGGAAGGCGAGGACCCCGTTATGGAGTCGGGTGGGTTCGTTCCGTATCTGATCTTCGAATTGGAACATGTCGACGCTTTCGATGCCACGATCGCGCTCGAGAGCCTACTCGACGTTCTGTGGACCCACGGTGAGCCGCCGCAGGTCGATTACATCTCGGGGACGGACAACCTGGTGGTCAAGTGTCTGCCGGAGTACAGCACCGAGATCGAGCAGTTGATCCTGACGTACGTGGACAAGGAGTCGGAGGGGAACGCCGCCAAGCACGCGATCGTCTACGAGACGATTTCCGGCGCCAGCGCGGGCGACTTCGCCAAGCTGCTCAAGCTGCGCCTTCCGGGCGTGAATGTCAATCTGGAACAGCTTGGCGAGGATCTTCCGACGCTCGAGGAGCTCAAGCCGTACCGGCCGTGTGTGTTACCGTCGTCATTGGTGGACATGATCGGCGGTGTCACCGCAGCCGCTGTTGGTCAGGCTGCGGACGCCGATTCGGACGAGCGCAAACGCGAGGCAGGCAAGGAAATGGCCGAGAGTTTCGCGACCGAGCCGGGAGAGTCGCCCGATGGCGACGGCCAGGTTGATTCGGACGCGCCGGCGGCCGAGGAGGTCGTACCCGAGGTGAGGGTGCGCTTCGACGATCGCCAGGGCGTGTTGGTGATCGAGGGTCCGCCTCGCGCGGTGGAGGACGTGCGGGACGTGATCGAGGATATCCAGGACGAGATCGACGATATGGCGACGAAGCCGAACATCCGCATGTTCCGGATCAAGCATCGCAAGGTGAGTGTGGCTGCCAGCATCCTCGAGACGATGTTCAACGCAGCCCAAACCCCCCAGCAGCAGCGGGCGACGCAGATACAGCGAATCCAGCAGATTCGCGCCCAGCAGGCGCTGCAAAAGCAGCAGGCGCTGCGTGGACAACAGGGCAACAAGCAAGGCCAGACGCCACCGATGCCGGGCGCGGAGGCGAAGGAAGACGAAAAAAAATCGGGAACCACTCAGATTCGCATCTTCCCCGACGCCCAGACGAAATCGCTCATCATTCGAGCCGCGCCCGAGGATTTTCCGATCATCATCGAGCTACTCGCCACGATCGATCGCCCGCCGGACGTCACCAACGAATTCCGCATCTTCGAACTCGAGCGGCAGGTCGCCTCGGACGTCGAGGAACAACTCAAGGTGCTCCTCGGCATCGGACAGGCGCCTCGGCGGCAGGCGACACCTCGGCGCAGGAATCAACGAGGCGGGAACGCTCAGAACCAGGCCCTGCAACAGATCGAAGACGCTTTGTTGAGCGGCATGGCCGGTGGCGACGTCGGCGCGATCGACGCGTCGAGCGATATCAAGATCACCAGCAACGACGTTGCCAACACCCTCCTCGTGAGCGCGCCGGAGCCGGCGCTGGTGTTGATCGCGGGTTTCATCGAGAAACTGGAAGCGCAGGATATTCCCGAGACCGTCCGCCGAGTCTTCGAGATCAAGTACGCGGACGCGACCGAGATTGTCGCGGCGTTGCAGGCGGTATTCGGCGGACAGAGTCGCGGCGCAGCCCGCCCCGGTCGTCGGGGTCGTCAGGCTACCGCCGCCGCAAGTCCTGCGACGGCGGCGAGCTTCACAGCGGACACGCGGACCAACACGGTGATCGTCAGCGCGCTGGACCAGGACTTTCAAGAGATCGAGGCGCTCATCGCCGATCTTGATCGCGATCTCGACGAC
>JAJDDS010000744.1 GCA_029260195.1 Phycisphaerae bacterium | reverse complement strand
CTGACGAAAGAGCGAACAACACAAGACGTCGAGATCGATGTCTTGGAGACCGTCATCCTCACGCTGATCGAGCGTGGTAAGGAGCGGGGATACCTGACCTGGGAAGAGCTCAACGACTCGATCCCCGATGAGGCTGTGGATCCCGATAAGCTCGAGATCCTGATGCTTCGGCTTGACGCCGCTGGGATCGAGATGCTGGACGAAGCGGACGCCGCCCGCGCGGAACTCGCCCGCAAACGTCGCCAGCGCACTCGCGGCGGTAAAAACCGCGGCGACGCGGACGCGACGCCCGAAGACGACGATCAAGCCGGCGCGTCAGCCGACGTGGCGGAGCGACTGACCCCGACCGAGGTTCGCCGTATCGACGATCCGGTGCGCATGTACCTCTCCCAGATGGGCGAGATTCCGCTGCTCACGCGTGACGAGGAGATTCGTCTGGCGAAGAAGGTCGAGCTGACGCGGATGGCGTTCCGCAAGATGGTTCTCCAAAACGACTATTGCGCGGACCAAGCCGTGCAGATCCTTCGGCAGGTGGAGACCGGTTCGCTGCCGTTCGACCGGACGATGAAAATCTCGACGTGGGAGCACATGGCCAAAACGACGATCATGGCTCGCCTGCCCAGCAATCTCGCCACCATCTGCGTTCTTCTGGAACGGAATGAGGACTCGTGGACCGACCTTCAGGGCGCGCGCGTTTCGAAGACCAAGCGCCGAGAGGCTGGTACCGAGATGGAGACTCGCCGGCGCAAGTTCTCGAGGTTGCTTGAGGAACTCTCGCTGCGCACCAGCCGAATCCAACCGCTGTTCAAACGTCTGGTGAATCTGAATCGCAAAATGAAAGACCTGGAGCGGCGGCTTGCGGCGGAGGATAAACGGCGCACGATGTCCGAAGAGGACTTCCTCGCGATGAACGAGGAACTCGACGGCATCCGCTCGCTGGTGCGTTCAGACAGCGAAGCGCTGACGGAGCGCATCCAGACCATCCGTCGCGTCTTTGGCGAATACGAAGATGCCAAACGGAAGCTCTCGGGCGGCAACCTCCGCCTGGTGGTCAGCATCGCGAAGAAATACCGCAACCGAGGTCTCAGCTTTCTGGATATCATCCAGGAGGGCAACACGGGCCTCATGCGCGCCGTCGACAAATACGAGTACAAGCGCGGGTACAAATTCAGCACCTACGCGACGTGGTGGATCCGGCAGGCGATCACGCGAGCCATCGCCGATCACGCACGGACCATCCGCATTCCGGTCCACATGATCGAGACGATGAGCCGTCTGCGCAACATCAGCAAGCAAATCCTGCAGGAACTCGGACGTGAGCCGACGATCGAGGAGATCGCGGAGCGCGCCAAGATGCCTGTCAACGAGGTTCGCCGCGTGCTCAAGATCAGCCGCCATCCCATTTCGCTCGATCGCCCTGTGGGGGAAAGCGAGGACTCGTACTTTGGGGATTTCATTGAGGATGCCAAATCCGAGTCGCCTGTCACGTCGGCGGGGTCCGAGATGCTCAAGGACCGCATCGAAGAAGTGCTCAAGACGCTGACGTATCGCGAGCGGGAGATCATCAAGCTGCGATTCGGAATCGGCGACGGATATACGTACACGCTCGAAGAGGTCGGCAAGATCTTCAAGGTGACCCGGGAGCGTGTCCGGCAGGTCGAAGCCAAGGCGATCCGCAAGCTGCAACACCCGGTCCGGTCGCGCAAGCTGGAAGGATTCCTGGGCGGGCAGATGGAACCGGTCGCATAGCGCCCGTGATGCGTAGCCGACTCCGAGGTCTATTCTCGATATTGCTCTGGGGCGTGACGCTCGTCGTCACTCCCCTTTGCGTTGCTGATGAGACGGGTGACGCCCCGCGGCGGCGCCCGGCATGGGGCATCTATCAGATCTACTGGCAGAGCGCCCAATATGAAGCGCGCCTGAGATCCGAACTCGCGCCTCTCGCGTCGCTTCCCCAGTACGTCATGTTTTACCGCGACCTGCGCGGCGGGTTCCCCAAGAAGGGGATCGACGCCATCGCGGCTGTCGGCGCGACGCCGATCGTGTCGCTCGAGCTTTGGACATGGCATGACACCGAGACGCGATTTCTGCCCCAGCTCAACGCCGGCGAATTCGACGACCATTTCCGCCGTTGGGCTGAGGCTGCCAAGCGGGACGGACGACGCGTGCTGTTGCGCTTCGGATTCGAGTTCAACGGCGACTGGTTCAGTTGGGGTGGCGATCCGGAGCGATTCGTCGACGCGTGGCGACGGGTGCGACGGATATTCAATGATGTGGGGGCGAAGAACGTCGAATGGGTTTGGGCTGCCAACATCACGAGCCATCCCACCGGTCCGGAAAACGACATGCACCGCTACTATCCCGGCGACGAGTGGGTCGAATGGGTGGCGATCGACGGGTACAACTGGGGCGACAACTACAAGCCTTGGCATCGATGGACGTCGTTCGCGGACCTCTTCAAAGACATCCTCAGTGACTTCACGAAGCGCTACCCAGCCAAACGGCTGATGATCGCCGAGTCCGGATGCCCCGAGGGTAGCATTGGGCAAAAGGCTGCGTGGATTCGCGCGTCGTACGAGGCTGCGAGGCGCTGGCCGCACCTCGAAGCCATCGTCTGGTTCAACCTGGACAAACGCCGTGAGGGCGAACTGAACTTCCGGTTGGACTCATCACCGTCAGCCCTGCGTGCGTTCAACGACACGTACGCCGCGCCGCCGACACCGCCGAAATCCGCACCGGGTCAAGGTCGCTGACGTCGTTCATCGGAGTCGTCGGGCCGGTGTCGACGTTTTGCGCTCAATCCGGGGTTGTGATCCGCCGCAGGGCGTAGCTCCAGTGCATGTGGTTTTCGAGCGTCAGATAGACGATTTCCCAGTCGCGGCCGGCGCAGAATTCATGGACCGCCCGGACGACGCCGTACTCGACGCCGCCCGCGATGTTTCCCTGGCAGTAGTCGTGTCCGGCAATGATGCCTCCGGAAACGACTTTTTTTTCGCACAGCGCCAGTTCCCGCGCCGTATGCTGGTACTGGTGGTTGGTGTCGATGTAGACCCAGTCGAAGTGCCGATCCTCAAACGTCTCGAGCTGCCGCAGCGAATCTCCCTTGTGGATCAGCACCCTACCCCGCGCGATTTCATCACTGAATCTCTCGCGAACGCTGTTCTCCTTCTGCTCGCCGAATCTTTCGCTTCCCCACATATCGATGAGGTGCAACCGGGCCGGTGTCGCGATCTTGAGGATTCGGTTGGCGAATCCGCCATCATCCACACCGATCTCACAGACGACACCGTTCTTCGGTAGTAGTTGCAGCAACCGCCCGCGCCGAGGCAAGGCCTTTAGATTCCGGATGTGTCGCTTGCTAAACGCCATGTCGCAACCGCGCCGGCGCCATTACTCCGCCGCCCAACGACGAAGCGAGTCCGCAATATCAGACCGCCGGTTGCGTTGATTCTCCGTTCAATGGAATCCACCGTCAACGCGCCGGGCATCGCGATCGTAGACATGCGACCCCGCTCGTCATGTCGGTGACGACGCGCCACCTCCGGTCTTCCGCTCGAGGCGAACCTTGAAGAACACCTTGAATTCCTTGCCGGGCGCAGCCAACTCGTGCGTCTCGACCAAGGCGTCGTGGCCGCGCAATTCGTACGTCTGCCGCGCTCGCCAACCCGGACCTATATTCTCGATCCGCTCGGTCACGAACACCAGCTTCTTGCCGTCCGGTGAACGGCTGTCGAGGGCATATTGATGAACGAACCCCTCGATGTGGAACTGCCGGAGCACGATCTTGTTCCGATCTCCGTCGAAACTGAACATGCCCCAGTCCTCGTGCGTTTCGCCCTTGGGGTTCTTTTCCTGCGGCGCGAAGGTGGACTTGTTCCGCTCGTACAGGAATCGGCCATTCATCACGAATTCGTAACGACGTTCGACCGTGGCGTCGCCGCAAGTTCCCTGCACGGTTCCGGTCCAGCTTCCTTCGAGATGCCGAAACGGCGCCCAAGGGTCGGCGTCCCGCGCGGCGACTTTCTCCGACGCGGTTGATTGAGCGCCGCACCACCCGGCCGAAAACAACAATACGACGGCGGCCCGCGCGATGGGGCGCCGGACAAGCTCCATACGGATCATGTTCTGGACTCCTGTGCGTGTGAGGTTCGTTTTCGAGATCGCAAGTACCCCCGGCGGGCGAGGGCGCGCTCCGCCGCGGGGACGGACGCGCTCCGCCGACCCTACGGTCCGCCCATGGGCGGCATGTCGGTAACGACGATTTCCAGCCGGGTGATCTTGCCCGCTTGGATGGTGAACAGATCGTGCCCGCGCATCGGCGTCGGGAAGACCGCCGAGGTGCAGGTCCATTCCGCGCGCACGCAATCCCCGTCCACGTCTACGCGATCCAACATCAGTTTCAAACCCGGCGCCGGGTCGCGCCACATTTCCTGGAAGCTCGCGCGAATCGCGTCGGTCCCATTGTGCGTCTGCACTTGCCCGCTGAACGGCTCGACGAACACGGCGTCGCTCGCGAACAAGCTCATCATCTCCTTCTCGCCGGCCGGACCGGCCTGCATGGCCTTGAACAGGCTTTCTACGACTCCGCGGTCCTCATTACTGACTGGCATGTTGATCTCCCTTTGTGTTAAGATGTTGTCCGGAGCGAACTTGCGATGCCCGGACACTTACCGACCCTCGATTGCGACGCGCTGGACCGCCTACGGGCATTGGTCTGCACGCTGCACGCCAACAACGGCCGAAACGTGCCGATGATCGAACTCGTCGCACTCGCCAATGAGGCCGGGCTGGACGCGGGCGTCACCATCGATTTCCAAGCCACCCGCGACCTGGGTCAGCCGATGGTCGTGTTGCGCCTGCCGCCGAACAACCACCCGGCGGAGTGTCTCAAGGTCTTGTCCAAGCGCGAGCGCGAGATCGCCGGCCTGCTCGCCGACGGACTGAGCAACAAGCAGATCGCCCGCCGCCTGTTCCTCGCGCTGCCCACCGTCAAGGACCACGTCCATCGCATCCTGCACAAGACGAACCTCCCCAACCGCGCCGCCGTCGCGGCGGCTTGCAAAGGCCACGTTTCCAACCTCACGGTAGAACACTGACACGCCCGCCGCAATCCCATCTTTGGATGGGATTTTGACCTCCCGGTCCATCCGGTCCTCCGGCATGACGGCCCGCGGAATCGACGGTATGGTGTCCCGTTATGAATGCGACGGTGCGCCCCGGGATACGCATGACACTGGTCGGGATGGGCGCCAATGCGGCGCTCGCGACTGTCAAGCTGGTCGCCGGGCTGATGGGGCATTCCTACGCGCTGGTGGCTGACGCCGTCGAATCGTTTGCCGACATCGCCGGGTCGACAATCGTCTTGGGCGGGTTGACGGTCTCCGCCCGCCCTCCGGACGAGAACCACCCGTATGGACACGGCAAGGCGGAATCGCTCGCCGGTCTCGCCGTGGGCCTGGTGCTGGTTGCGGCTGCCGTCGGGATCAGCGTCAAAGCGATCGAGGAGATCATCACGCCACACCGAGCCCCGGCGCCATTCACCCTGATCGTTTTGTTCGTTGTCATCGTCGTTAAGGAAACGCTGTTTCGCGTCTCGTCGCGCGTCGGGATGGAAATCGACAGCACGGCCGTGCGCGCCGACGCTTGGCATCATCGCAGCGACGCCTTCACGTCATTGGCGGCGGCGGTCGGCATCTCCATCAGCCTGTACGGCGGCGCCGGGTACGAGGCGGCGGACGACTGGGCAGCCATCGCCGCGTCGCTGCTCATCGCCGTGACCGGAATCCGCTTCATCCGATTGACCACGGCGGA
>JAJDDS010000743.1 GCA_029260195.1 Phycisphaerae bacterium | reverse complement strand
CGGTTCAGCCGTCGCCCGCAGGCGCCTCCGACTCAGCCTTCCCGGCGTCGCGCCGGCTCTTGGCGAACGCCTTGGCTGACTTCACAGCAGCGGCGTATCGGGCGTCAACGCGTTTTCGCCGGGCGGACTTGGCGGGTTTTGTCACGCTGCCCGGTCCTTCCTCGTCGCCGACGAGTTGAATCACGGCCAACGGGCTTTGATCCCCGACGCGGCGCGTGCCAAGTTTGATCAATCGCGTATACCCACCGGGCCGGTCCTGGAATTTCGGCGCGACCGTGTTGATGAGGCGGTGGGTGATGCTCTCAGCCGTAAAGTCGAGGCGTCCCTTTGCGGCGCCGGTACGGTGTCGCCGACCACTGCGCGCGGCCATCACCTGCCGCCGTTTGGCGTCGGCCAACTCCTCGTAGGCTGCCTGATGCGCGGCGGGGATTAACGAACGCTCGCTCAGCAACTTGTGGATCTGGCGGCGGGCGATGAGGTCGCCACGAGAGGCTCGTTTCGCCAGCGTGATCAATCGCTCGGCGAACGGTTTGAGATCCTTGGCTTTGGGAACGGTCGTGCGAATCTGCCCGTGTTCGAAGAGCGACTGGGCGAGGTTTCGCTGCATGGCGCGGCGGTGCGCCGATGTTCGATTGAGCTTGCGTTGCGAGATTCTATGATTCATGGCGTTCGTTCTACTCAGTGCCGGCGCGCCGGTCGGGGAAAAGGTCTACGTCGGGTCCGCAGGGACGGACAGTCGCTCCGGGTTGGTGTGGACATCCTCTCCGGTTGGCGGCGATGGCGGCGCGGCTGACTCCAGCGGCGCGATCGACTCCGGACCGGCGACTGGTTCGAGTCTCGTGCTGTCCACGCCCGAGGAATCGCCGACGTCGTCAGAATCAAAAACCATACCCAACGACAGGTGCCAGTCCGCCAGCTTGCGGCGGACCTCGCGGAGCGACGTCTTGCCGAAACTTCGCAGTCTCAACAAGTCCGCCTCGGTTTTACGAACCAACTCGCCCACGGACAGGAAACGCGCGGCTTCGAGGCAGTTGCTCGCGCGGACCGAAAGCTCCAGATCAGAAATTGGGCGATTGAGGATCTTCTCAAGTTCCGAGCTCATTTCGGAGGATTTTTGCGGGGTGCGGACTGCGGACTGGACGACATCGGCGCCGAGTTCGCGGTACTGAACGAATGGATTAAGGTGCTTGCGGAGGATCTTTGAGGCTTCGACGACGGCGTCCTCTGGGGCGACGGTACCGTCCGTCCAGACATCGAGCAGCAACCGATCGTAGTTCACGCGCTGTCCCACGCGGGTATCTTCGGTACGATAGCGCACACGAATGACAGGCGAGAAGACGGAATCGACCGGGATGACACCAATCTCACGTTCTCGAGGGGCATTGTCCGCAGCAGTCACGTAGCCCCGCCCGCTTCTGACGATCATTTCGATTTTGAAATCGATGTCGTCGGTGAGTGTAGCGAGCAGGTGGTCCGGTTCGATGATCTCGATGTCCGGGTCGGCGACGATGTCGGCTGCGCGCACTTCGCCCTTTGTGTTTCGAGTAACGGTCATCATCTTGGGTTCATCGACCTCGCAAGCGACAACCATACCCTTGATGTTCAGGATGATGTCGGTCACATCCTCAAGCACTCCGGGTATACTCATGAATTCGTGGGCGGCGCCGCTGATCTTCACGCTCGTGACCGCCGCCCCTTCGATGCTGGAGAGCAGAATACGGCGCAGGGAGTTCCCGATGGTCGTGCCGAAGCCTCGCTCGAACGGTTCCACCGTGAACCTTCCGTACGTGCTCGTGCTTACCGCCTCATCCAGAACTACCTCGCTCGGCAGTTCAAAGCCTCGCCATCTAATACGCATTGAGCAGGTCTCCCACGGGTCCCTAATTGGTTGCGTTGGCTGCGCCCGACAGTCAGACGCCCATCACCGGCTGCACATCTCGACGATGAACTGTTCCTCGACGGGGATCTGCACGTGCTCCCTGGTGGGCAATGCCAAGACACGCCCTTCGAGTTTCGCCACGTCGCGCTCCAACCAAGACTGAAGCGGCGGCGGACTGTCTCCCATTAGGTTTTTGATAAACTTCTGACTCTTCTCCGACGCACGAACGCCGAGCACATCGTCTTGCGAAATCCGGAATCCCGGACGATCCACCTTTCGCCCGTTGACGATTATGTGCCCGTGGATGATCGCCTGCCGGGCCGTCCTGCGCGACGATGTAAACGCCAGCTTCCACACGGCGTTATCTAAGCGTCGTTCGAGAAGACAAAGCAACTCCTCGCCCGTGTTCCCCGCGGCGTGGTTCGCCAACTGGAAGTATCGCTTAAACTGCTTCTCGAACACGCCGTAGTATCGCTTGACCTTCTGCTTTTCGCGAAGGCGCACGAGGTAGTTACTGCCCTTGCCGCGCCGCCAAGCGTGCATGCCGGGGGGCTTGCTCCGCCACTGCCGCTCAAGCGGGCATTTGGCGGATTCGCACCGAACGCCCTTGAGCATCAGCTTGACAGCCTCACGTCGGCAAAGCCTGCAAACTGGTCCGATGTATCTCGACATATCACTCCGTTCACCCGTTAGGGTCTCCCGCCGGCCACCGCCGGCGATCGCTCACACCTGTGCCTATACGCGCC
>JAJDDS010000742.1 GCA_029260195.1 Phycisphaerae bacterium | reverse complement strand
CCAGTTTGTCCGCCCGAGGACCCCGCGCTGGAATAACACGCCGAGTACGGTCGACGATTTCGACCGTAGCATCGACTACGTAGGGGTCAAGACGAGCCACGGGCGCGCGTTCCAACAACGGCGCCCGTGGCGGAAAATCGGGTGGGGCGACACCGGCGTGTTCGACGACCGGGGTCGTTGCCAGCCGCTACATCGCGGCGGCGAGTTTCTTGGCCTGCTCGTCGGCGGAAAGCGCGTTCCACCTGCCGATGCATCCACCGCAGCAAAAGGCGACCGTCTTTCCGCCGCTGACCACGGTGACCTTCGGGTTGGCCGGTCCGCCGGTCATGGGGCATTTGGTGTTGACGGCCGCTGACTTGCCCGCGCTCTTGCTCTTGTCGCACTTGCCGTCGCATTTGCCTCCGCACTTGGCGGCGCTTTTTCCGTCGCATTTACTGGCGCATTTTCCAGCCTTCTGACCGTCACACCTGGGAGCACAGCAGTTCTGGCTGCAGCCTGACGCGGTTGCGATGAACATCATAATGCCTGCGATGGCGAACGTACGCCAAGCCGCCGACGACAGCGTCTTGCACATTTTCATGGAATCTTCTCCGTTATCGTGTCCTTCACATTCTCCCCTCCGACCGTACGACCGGGTATCGTAACATCGGCGGGCGGCGACGCCAAGGTGAAGGCAACGGTTGCGGCGGGAAAAAAGGGGTCTAGAATGACACCATGAAGACGGACAGAGGCATCCATGTCAGCCCCGGGATGCGGATCGCGGTGACCCAACGCATCGAGAACCGGGAAGGGGCTCGGGATACTGAAATCGTCGGAACCCTCCTTTCCGCCGATCCAAAACCGACGGGATCCTGGTTCGCCCACGGTCGGGATGGGAAGTCCTGGCTTGTTCGGATCGAACTGCAAAAGGCCGATGGCGAGATTAGCCGGCTTGTGCTCGACCGGAATACGCGGATATCGGTCATCGAGGGGTGATACCGCACGGCGCGTGGGTCATCGGCTGGTTGCGACGTGCCTTAATCGGTGCGGCTTCGTTCGGCGCGGGGTGGTGGTTGTTCGCCGACACGATTGCCCACTACGATCCGCATCGCGACTCGGATCCGGACACGATTCGATTCACCCACTTCGGTAGCTATCAGGATTTCGAGCTCTGGGGGGACATTATTGCCGCCTTCGAGGTGGCGCATCCCGGTGCGCGCGTTCGGCAGGAATACGTTCCAGGTTGGTACGGCCGCTACGACACGAAAGTCCGCCAGCAGATTCTGTCGAACACGCTGCCCGACGTGGTCCTGATGCAGATGGCGCCGTTCGCAGCGCTGGCTGATCACTTCGCGCCGGTCGACAAACTTGTCCGGCTTGACTCCGGGTGGTTTGACCCGAAGGGACTTGAACCGACAGCCATCGCCGCGTTCCTGTCCGGCGGCGATGATGCGTCGCGACTGCGCGGCGTGCCGGTGTCGGGAGGGAACCTCTTGATCTACTGCAACGTCGACTGCTTCGCGGCTGCGGAGGCGTCTCGGGGCGGGGAGGTCGCGCTGCCGTCGGACGATTGGTCGATGGAGGAATTCGCGAAAACGGCGCGGGCGTTGACGTGCGATTTCGACGGCGACGGCCGGTACGATCAGTTCGGATTCTGGCTTCCCAGATGGGTCTACTACCTGCCGTTCGTCTGGTCGTTCGGTGCGGACGTGATGAACACGGACGACGGGCGGTGGACGCTGTCCGGCGAGGCAGCCGTGACGGCTTTCGATTTTTACCGCGGTCTCGCCCGCGACGACCGCGCATGTCCTCGACCGTCGGAAATCCCGCAGTTGATTCAGGACATCGGGTTCGTTACCGGGAAGGTGGCGATGTGCGTGAACGGACCCTGGTTTCAGCCGTTCCTAGACCGTACGCAGTTGCGCGACACGTACGTCATCGCTCCCATCCCGCGGGCGTCGGGTGGTCGGTGGACGCGCATCACGTGGGACGGGCTGTGCGTGCCGAGTGGCGTATCGGTGGACCGAAAGCGCTTGGCGTGGCGCTTCGTGCGACACTGTTTGTCCCGGGCGTCGCAGGCACGGATTGCATCGACTGGCCGTGCGCTCCCGGCGCTGCGCGCGGCGCGACCGGCGTTCGACGACGACGGGGCGGACGAGCGTCGTCGACGGTTCGTCGAGGCGCTGCGTTACTCGCGGCTGCAACCACGGACATCGCATTTCGCGCGCATCGATCGGGCGATCGAACGGCATTTGGGTCGGTTTGTGGCGGCCGGTGCGGATCACAACGCGACCACGTTTCTGGCGGAATTGTCGCGCGATGAGGATGTCGTCGCATCGTTCGCAACGTCGCCGGGCGATCAGCCATGACCGGGGATCGGGACAGTGTCGCCGCGACGGGATCTCGTTGGTCGGGTGTTCCGTTCGCGCTGCCGTGGTTGGTCGGCCTGGTCGGGTTGACGCTGGGACCGATGGCGGTGTCGCTGGGGCTGTCGTTCACGCAGTGGGACGGGTTATCGCTGCGGGATGGGGTGACGTGGGTTGGCACGCGACACTACCGTGACATGCTGGCGGGTGATCCGCAATTCCGGCGGGCGTTGTCGAACAGTCTGTTCTACACGCTGGCGGCTGTTCCGCTTGGCGTTGGGTGTTCGCTGGGGATGGCGTTGTTGCTTAACACTACAGCGCAAAGTTGCTTCCCGTGCAGGTCCGTATTTGCTTCACGTCGATGCCGCGTTTTCGTAGCTTTTCCAGGGTGGTCTTGCGATGGCTGGTCTTGGCGGCGGCGTTGTGGTGTCGGGTGTAGCTGATGCA
>JAJDDS010000741.1 GCA_029260195.1 Phycisphaerae bacterium | reverse complement strand
CGTGAAGGGAACCGGGTCGACGGCAATCATTGAACAGGTCGGGGGGAGCAGAGAGGTGTTGTCGTGGCCTCGGAGAGGCCAATTGTCGAGGACAGCCCATCCTTTGAGGCGCGGAAAGCGCTTCATGGTGTCGGTGATGATGGTGCGAGCCGCCGTCGGATTGGCTTCACAGTCATAGGTCAGGATGACATTGACGGCGGGTGTTGATTGGATGCCGTGGAGGAATGCACGCTGGCGACAGGCGAAGGTCTCGCCGGCGGAGTCCGCATGCAGAAGGGCGACGGTTCCGCCATCTTTCAACGTGTCGGCGACGGCGTCGGCGAGGGCGGCTCCGATGAGCTCTTCGTCGGGTCCGCTGTGAATGAAGGCGGTGTCCGAGGGGACGGGTCGCATCATGGTGACGATACGGACGCCGCGTGTGGCGAGCGATTCGAGGGTGTTGGACAGGGCTTGGGGGTCGGTGACCTGGACGGCGAGCGCGATCATGCCCTGCTCGTGGAGGCCTTTCAGGAGTTGTATCTGGGCGTTGACGGAGCCCTTGTCGGGGGCTTCGATCCGGAGAGGGACTGTCAGGCCGAGGTTGGCGTGGACGCGGGCGGCGGTTCCGGTGATGATCGGCCAGAGTGGATCGTCATCGCCGATTCCGACAACAGCGACGAAACCGTCGGTTCGGTGTGCTGTGTTGGGGTCTTCTCGCCGGCAGGCGGGGTGCGGTGCGGCGAATGCGACGGTGAGCGTGAAGAGGAACAGTCGTGCGGAGGTGTTGGAGATGGGTCGCATGCGGGCTTATCCGGACGTCCCGGCGGGCGCGCTGCGTTGCGCGGCGGTGGGGCGAACCACGAGGCAACGTACAAGACGGACGGTCGGGATTCAATGGTCGGATCGGCGAACGGTGTGGGAAAACCCACCGGAAACGAGACAGCGACGATTCGGGGACAGGACGGGCTTGCATGATTCGGTGAGTTCGGTCACAATGGGGCGCCTGTCGCTCGCGTGAGAAGCGGCGAGTTCCACTGCATTGGGTAGGAGCGAACATGGGGGGAACCCTCGACGCGCTGCACGCTCTACAAGAGATCGAGTGCAAGTTAGCGGCTATTCGCGGGAAGGCCGACAGCAAGAGGCGACAGGTGCGGGTTCATCAGCGCGCGCGGCAGAAGCAGGACACGCTGATAGAGGAGCAGGAGCGATCGCGGCAAGCCAGCCAGCTGGAGATCGATCGGATCGACCTTGATTTGCGAACCAAGGAAGATTCGATGGCCAAGCACAGGGAAGCGCTCAACAAGGCGCGAACCAACAAAGAGTACGCGGCGATTCTGACCGCGATTAATACCGAAAAAGCGGACAATACGAAGATGGAAAGCCGTCAACTGGAGGTGATGGCCGGGATCGACGCGGTCCGCGCACGGGCCGAAAGCCTAACCGACGAGCGGGCGCGGATCGATGAGCGGATCGCCGCGGCGGAGCAGGCTCTTCGGGACTACGAGCTCGAGACTGCCGACGAAGTCGGCAAGCTGCAGCGTGAGTGCGACGCAGCCTCCAAGGATGTTGGCGCAGGCATCCTGAGCACGTTTCGCCGGATCGCCGAGAAGCACGAAGGCGAAGCCATGGCCGAGATCGTCATGCTGAACGCGAAGCGCGACGAGTACGCATGCGGCGGCTGCAACATGGCCGTCCGGTTGCAGCAGGTGATCGGGTGCAAGGAGCGAGGGGACATCGTCCTTTGCGGATCGTGCGGGCGCATCCTGTATATCGAATCGGTCGCCTGACGGTCGTGGTGCCTTAGGTGGGACTCGCAATACCACGACTACGCCCCGGCGCGGTGGTTGCGCTGAGGCGGCGGGGCGGTAAACTGATTCGACCGTTGGGGGGTCTGACGTGTGCGAGATTGGACGACAAGTCGCGGCGGAGCGAGTGGATGAAGATGCGGGCGGCGTGTGTTGCGGGATGCGTCCTGATCGCTTCTGGGTGCGCGCGGAATCGCGCGGGGGTTATCGCGAGTCTTCCGCTCCCACAAACGCGATCTCGAACACAAACGACTCCGGAGCGAGCCTTGGCGCCTCAGGTGGAGCGTATTCCACCGCGGGCGTTTTCCGGACCGAAGCCGAGGTACGAGTCCACTTGGTCCCCGCCGGGGGGTGTGCGCGACCGGTGGGGCGCGATCGTGATCCATCACAGTGCGAGCGAAAGCGGCAGCGCTGCATCGTTCGATCGATATCATCGGGACGTGCGTCAGTGGGAGGAATTGGGGTATCATTTCGTGATCGGAAACGGGCATGGGTCCTCCGACGGCCTGGTCGAAGTGGGGTCGCGGTGGGTGAAGCAGAAGCACGGCGCTCATTGCAAGACGCCCGACAATTTCTACAACCGCCACGGGATCGGGATTTGCCTGGTCGGGGATTTTCGTGCGGCGCCGCCGACAGCCGCCCAAATCCGCTCGTTGAAGCGGTTGGTGGGTTTCCTGATGCGTGAGTGCGACGTCCCGCCGGAAAAGGTGGTGACGCACGGGGCGGTGACGGGCAAAACGGTGTGTCCGGGGCCACGATTCCCCATGCACGCGCTGCGTCGCAGTCTGTCGGCTGGGAGCCGGGCGAGCGTTCTGCCGTAGTCGGCGCCTGACGGTTGCGGTCCGGAGTCGGA
>JAJDDS010000075.1 GCA_029260195.1 Phycisphaerae bacterium | reverse complement strand
TCATGCGCGCCGATTCTACTGCCTCCCGAGCTTCAGCCTGTTCGAGAACGATTCGCTCAAGCTGCGCCGCGTACATCGACCCAAGCACCGTCAACCGATCGAGATCCTCGTCGCCGAATCCGTCCGCGCCCGTCTCACGATCGACGTAGACAATTCCCAGCTCACCCAGCGAACACGACAACGGCGCCGCGAGCGCCGATCCGATCCCAGATTCCGACCGCTCGGGAATGCGGACGGATTGCCCCGATTCGCAACAACGATACAGCAGGCTCTCGAACCCGGGCGGCGGATCCACCGCCTTGCCGTCGAGGCCGCGACCCTGCGTGAATTCCTGGGGTCCGTAGTTCCTCCTCCGAACTCCTACGCACGTCGTCCGACCGGTGAACCCCTCGAGAAGCGCGTCCACCAACGAGTCCATCAGACTCAGAATGTCCACGAACCGGGACAACCGAAGCGCCAGGGACCCCAACTCCCGGACGGAACCGCTCGCTATTTGCACCGCGTCCGACGACTGCTTGATGACCGACCCAGGCGGAAGCGGATGTGCCCGCAGCCGCACCGCCTCCGCGGTGACCGTCGTCGCCGGTGGCGCCGAATCCTCGAGCGAGTCCCCCGACGACCGGTAAAGTGCGATCGTGTAATTCAGAATCCCGATCTCGTCCGACGGCTTGACGGGCGTCGAACGAATCACCGGACGGCTGTTCAACAGCACGACCTTGCCCTCGTTGGCGCTCTCAAGGGTCCACGCCCCGTCCGCACGCGGCACGAGCGTCGCGTGTATCCCAAGCACCCGCCGATCCGGCAATCGGACCTCGCACCCGGGATCCGACCCAATCTTGATCCGACGACCTTCGATGTCTTGAGTGTCGATCAGGTCGTTGCCGTCTCGGACCATAAGCCGCATACTTAGATTCCTTGGCCTTGGTGGTTACCGGTCTTGGAAGTCCCGTTGGTGAAGTATATCATTGGATATTCGCCCGGACCACCATTCGCGGTGGTTTTCGCCGCAGCGTAGGATGAAACCGAGCCGCGCCCGTCAGGAAGCGGAACCCCAAACACACGGCAGAAAGTGAACGAACAATTATGACCACGGATCGGAACCTGACACTGGGACACAGCCCGGACCCCGACGATGCGTTTATGTTCTACGCCCTCGCGAAGGATTTGATCGACACGCGCGGCTGGCGATTCAAGCACATTCTTCAGGACATTCAGACCCTGAACGAGCGGGCGCTGCGCGGGGAGCTTGACATTACAGCCATCAGCATCCACGCCTACCCCGCCGTCGCGGATCGCTACGTGCTCACCACCTGTGGGTCCAGCATGGGCGATGGATACGGCCCGCTCGTCGTCGCACGTGAACCGATTTCCATCGACGACCTCGCGGGCAAGACCATCTTAATCCCCGGCGAGATGACCACCGCCTTCCTCGCGCTCAACCTACTCCTCGGCCGCGGCGCCTTTCGGCATCGCGTCGTCATGTTCGACGAGATCCTCCAGGCCGTCGCCGCCGGTGATGGCGACGCCGGACTCATCATTCACGAAGGACAACTGACCTACCAGGATCAGAAGCTCCACAAGGTCGTCGACCTCGGTGCGTGGTGGGGTGAGACGACCGGACTACCTCTCCCGCTCGGGGGCAACTGCATCCGAAGAAGTATCGGAGAGCCCGCCATCAGCGAGATCACCGCGATTCTCGAACGCAGCATCCGCTACAGCCTCGAACACCGGGAAGAGGCCGTCCAATACGCACTCGAGTACGCCCGAGACATGGGACACGACCTCGCCGACAGATTCGTCGGCATGTACGTTAACGACTGGACCATCGACTATGGAGAGCGCGGACGCGAAGCCGTGCGACGCCTGCTCGATCGCGGCGCGGAAATCGGATTGGTCGCGCCGCTGGATACCGTCGACTTCGCCGCACCGGCGCAGCAAGTGTGAGAAGGGGAAAGACCGTGAAAGCCAATCGACTCAAGTTAATCGTCGCGACCGCCGCCATCATGACGGCGGGTCTCGGATGTGAGGAAATTCAGCGCGCCGTCCTCGACGCCCGATCGTCCGACCCGCTGAAGGTCCCGCCCCGGTTCGTGGACCTCGGGAACCTCGGTGGGAACAGCCGCACCGCCACGGGTATCAACAACGACGGCGTCGTCGTCGGCTTCGCCCAGAACGAGGACGGGCTTGGGCGACCCTTCCGATGGACCTCCGGGGCTGGAATGGTCGAACTCGCAAGTCCGGGCGGGGAACAGGCCCGGGCGCTCGCCATCAGCAACGAGGGCGTCATTTGTGGAATCTCGCAGTCCGACGACCCCGACGTCAACGTCGACGCCGTCCTCTGGTTTCCCGACGGTAAGTTCACCCGTCTCCCTCACCTTGGGATCCCCGGGCGATCAGAAGCCAACGATATCAACGACCTCGGGCAAGCCGTTGGCGGAACGGACGACGAGGACGGTGTCCGCGTCGCTTGCCTGTGGGAACCCGACGGGACGCTCGTCATCCTTGGCAATCTGGGTGGCGACCAGAGTCTCGCCAACGGTATCAACAACGCCTCGCAGGTCACCGGAGTCGCCGAGCTTGAAAACGGCGACACCCGCGCGTTTCTCTGGACCCGCGAGACCGGCATGGTCAGCCTCGACACACTCGGTGGAGATCTCTCCGAGGGCGTGGACATCAATGAAAACGGACACGTCACCGGACGATCCAGCCTCGAAGTCGGAGGCAACCGTTTCGCCTTCCTTTGGACCCCCGAGGACGGCATGCGCAATCTCGGGACCGTCAGCGGAACCGGGAGCCAAGCCGTCGCCATCAACGACGACGATTGGGTCGTAGGGAGTTCTTCCACCGCCAACGGAAACGCCCGGGCGTTCGTCGCCACCATCGACGACGGGATGTTCGTGCTGGCTGACTTCGCCGGACTGACCAACAACTCAGCCAACGCCATCAACGCGTCCGGGGTCATCGTCGGGAGCATCAACAACACCGTCGGCGCCTCCCGGGCCGTCCTGTGGCGGGAATGATGCCAACGGGACGATCGTGCCAGGCTCGTGACGCTCATGGGCGGAAGTGTCACCATTCGGCACTCGCGCTCTCGGAGTGCCAAAGGGTGACACTTCGGAGTCGAGTCTCCCGGCATCCCCCCC
>JAJDDS010000740.1 GCA_029260195.1 Phycisphaerae bacterium | reverse complement strand
TGATGACATCGGCGAAGGTGCGCTCTGGAACGAATTTCAGGTCATTCCAGCGAGCAACGCCGAGGTCAATTGTGAATTCCTCGAGGTCATGCGGCCGTGAGGTTCTGACGACCCAGACAAGCGTGTGCTCGAGTCCAGAGTGGTACATGTCAACGATTTCGCTTACACCGTATTTTTTCAGTAATGGAGCAAGATCGGTTTTGCTGATCGTTATGACTTCCTTCGCTGTCTCTCGGTTGTTGACAGGACAGTCGTGCATGCTATGTGCGCCGTAAATTCCCCACAGCGTATCCTCCGCCGATGCCGTTCCGGCGAGTAGCGATATTGTCACGACAAGCGCTGCGTGGATGGCGTGTTTGATTCTCATAACTCTTCTCCAGTTGTAGTTGCTGATTGACAGTGTTCACGTCAGCTACTTGTAGGTCCCAACGTGATGTCAGAATGCTACGACTGAATCAGAGTTCGATTAAGATGGTTTGCAGTTGAATGATCATTGCCGGACAGCAACAATCGGAAGTCGATAGGACCTAGGAGGACCTCTTGTCTACGTGGTCGATAAGGTGTTCAGATTGCTTCAGGCGTTCAGCAAGAAAATCGATTAGAAATCGCACACGCGTCGGTAAGTGTTCGCGAGCAGGGTAAACAATCCAGGTAGCGGCGTCCGGGACTTCATAGTCCTCAAGTACTGGCTCGAGTTCACCACTCTTGATTTGACTGGCAATGTAATAGTCAGTTATTCGAATCAGTCCAAGCCCGCGTTCCGCCGCTGCCACGAGCGCGCGACCGTCATTGCTATGCCACGTCCCATCAACCTTGACTACCCGAATATCGTTCTCAAGGTTGAAGCGCCAAGCCATATCCGGAAAGCACAAGCAATTGTGAGATCGATGGTCGTCTGGAACCTCGGGTTTTCCGTGGCGTATCAAATAGCCAGGACTTCCGCAAACCATCAAACGTCTTGGAGCGATCTTGCGGGCGATAAGCGAACTATCCTCGAGCGCACTCATACGAATTGCCAGGTCGAAGCCTTCAGAAATGATGTCGACGACGCTCATCCTGGTATCTAGATCGATCGTTGCTTCTGGGTACTTGGCCGCAAATTCGGCGAGGGCCGGGGCGACGTAGCGATCTGCGTAGAGGCCGGGAGCCGTAACTCGAATCGGTCCTTTGACCTGATCCTGCATATCGGCCAGATCAGCTTCCAACGCGTCCATCATATTGCGAATTTCAAGCCCGCGGGCGTAATACTCCCGTCCGATGTCGGTCAACGTCGATGTTCGTGTTGTGCGATGCAATAAGCGAACATTCAACCGACCTTCGAGTCGCTTCACCTCCCGGCTGACAAAGGATGTGGACACATTCAGCACATCTGCGGCAGCCGTGAAACTGCCGTGCTCGACGACAGCAACAAACTCTCTGAGGCCACTTTGATCTGCCATTGTTGCTATCCGGAAACAATCATTGAACCAAAACCCGTCTTACTCCCTATCAGCTGGCCGAGTACCGTAATTCCAGACATGAAAACTACAGCTTAGGCGCGCGTAGCGCAAAGGTGCTCGATGAACGGTTCGGCCACAAACTCCGTATTTCACCGCGGCGAGCAAGCGGTACAGACTCGCGCCGGCGTTCGCGAGTTCTCTGAGCACCTAGGTCAGCGGATGATGCGGAGTTATCTGCCGGGTGATCACAAAGCGTTTTTCTCACAATTGCCATATGTGCTTATTGGTGCAGTCGATCCGAGCGGTCGGCCGTGGGCGAGCGGGCTGTATGGTCTGCCAGGTTTCGTCAGCGTGCCTGACGCCAACACACTAATCATAAATACGAAGTTGATTCACGGTGATCCGATGCATGAGGCGCTTTCCGTAGGCGTCGATGTTGGCTTGTTGGGCATCGACTATCGCAGCCGTAGCCGTAGTCGTGTGAACGGAAAGGTGTCGTCCATAGACAGTCAATCCATTGCAGTCCACATCGAACGCGCTTATGGAAACTGCCCGCAATACATACAATCGCGCAGCTACGAGTTGCTTCCAAGTATTGAATCGATCGGCGCGGAACGGGAGACACAAGCCCTAAGTCGGCTCGACGGTCGTACGAGGCGCATTATTGCTTCTGCGGATCACTTTTTCATTTCGACGCATTTTTCGGAGGGCACCGATGACAATCGGTTCGGCACCGACGTGTCGCATCGCGGCGGCAAGCCGGGCTTTGTTCGTGTCGATAATGATCGCTCACTGACCTTCCCCGACTTCGTCGGCAATAATTTCTTCAACACGCTTGGCAATATCACCGCCAACCCGCAGGCAGGTGTGTTGTTCATCGATTTCGACGAAGGGCACTCACTCTATTTGACCTGTAAAGCAGAGATCATCTGGGACAGCCCGGAAATGCAAGCCTTTGTCGGCGCCGACAGACTCGTACGATTGACCGTGGTGGAGGGGATTCTGGTGGAGCAAGCCGTCCCCATTCGCTGGAGTTTCAACGACTACTCACCAAGCCTGAATGCCACCGGATCTTGGGAGGAAGTTGCCGCCAAACTGGCGCAGCAGCAACAGGGCAACGAATACCGGGACTATCGAGTGGATCGCATCGAAAACGAAAGCGACACCATTACGTCGTTCTATCTTGTGCCGGAGGATGGGGAGAGAATTCCTTGTCACGTAGCAGGCCAGTTCTTACCGATCGAAATTCAGCCACAAGGCGTCTCGGCGCCAATTAATCGTACCTATACGATCTCGAATGCACCGAATGGCGAGTATTTTCGCCTATCGATAAAGCGGGAGCTTCCTGCCGAGCACGGAGTTCCCGCGGGCCTGTCGTCGAACTACTTCTATGACCAGATATCGCTCGGCTCCTCAGTTCGTGCGCTCGCGCCGCGCGGCAAATTTACGCTGGACGAAACCAGCGCACGGCCCGTGGTGCTGATCAGTGGTGGTGTTGGTGTAACGCCAATGATCGCCATGTTGGAACAGTTATGCACCGACAGCGAAAGCTGCGGATGTGATCGGCCCATCTGGTTCATACATGGTGCGGTCAACGGCAATGTCCACGCATTCGGTGATCGCGTTGGCCAACTCGCAGATGAGTACGAGTGCGTATCGACACACTTTCGTTACAGCGATCCGAGTAAGTCCGACATCGAGTCTGAATCGTTCGATAGCGCGGGGCACATAGACATTGAACTTATCAAAAACCTCTTGCCACTGGATGACCACGAGTTCTATTTGTGTGGACCGACGCCTTTCATGGAATCGTTGTACACCGGGCTGAAAGGCCTGGGAATCTCTGACGATCGAATTCACTACGAATTCTTTGGCAAGGGAACCAAACTGAAAAATCAGGCGATTGCGCGGTCTTTGATCGACGAATTCGGCGATAGCGAACCCGTATCGGTTCGATTCGCCCGATCAGAAATCGACACAACGTGGGACCCGACCAAGGGAACCCTGCTCGACCTCGCGGAGGCCGAAGGCTTGCAACCGGCTTTTAGCTGTCGGTCAGGGGTTTGCCAGTCCTGCGCAACAAAAGTAACGCAAGGCGAGGTCGCCTACATCGAGCAACCAATGGCGGATCCTGGTCAGGGCTCTGCATTGATATGCAGCGCCTACCCAAGGGCCGCAGATGACTCAGAAAGTGGCGCATCGAAACTCGTACTCGATCTTTAGTGAACTAGATAAAGCAATCCAAAAAAGGAGACAACCATGAAATCACTGACTCAACCGACCGGTTTTCATCGCATCATTCTTACGCTAGCTGGACTTGCCATACTCGGAGCGGCCAGCGCTCAGGACGATCCATACGCAGAACCTGCGGAACCAGGCTTGCCGCCAAGCAACATGGAGCTGGATCTGTCGCGAACGGCAATCGTTATAACCGATCCGCAAATCGACTTTCTGAGCCCCGACGGCGTTACCTGGGGCCTTGTCGGCAACACGGTCACTGCGAACAAGACTGTCGAACATATCGAACAGTTACTAAAGACCGCGAAGGCGGAGAACATTGCCGTTTTCATTTCGCCTCACTACTACTACCCGACGGACAAGGGCTGGAAATTCGAGGGCGCACTCGAAAAAGTCATGCACGCAATCAGCATGTTCGACCGTGTTTCCGCCTATTCAATGGAAAAGTTTGAGAATTCGGGAGCCGATTTCATGCCGCAATACAAGCCGTACCTTTTCGACGGCAAGACGGTGATCGCGTCGCCACACAAGGTATACGGTCCGGAGCAGAACGACCTGGTATTGCAACTGCGTAAGCGCCACATCGACCAGGTTCTGCTTGCTGGCATGTCCGCGAACTTGTGCGTCCAGGCGCACATGCACGAGTTGTTAGAACAGGGCTTTGAAGTCGCCGTCATCAAAGACGCTACAGCCGCCGCGCAAATCCCTGAAGGCGATGGCTATCTTGCGGCCCTGATCAACTTTCGCTTCATGGCCAACGCAGTTTGGACGACAGCCGAAGCGGTTGCACGTCTTAGCAATCAGCAGGCGCACTGACGGACTGGAGCCGACATGAGCAGCAAAACACGAGTAGCAGTAATCGGTGGTGCCCGCACACCGTTTGCGAAAGCGGGCACTGTCTTTCGAAATTACTCGGCGCTCGATCTCGGCGTTCACTCGGTGAACGGACTGCTCGAGAAGCAGGCGCTTGATCCAGGAACGGTCGATGAACTCGTCTATGGGATTACCGTGCAAGACGCGAGACTCCCGCAGTTCGCGCGAGAAGTCGTGTTCGCCAGTCGACTTCCGTCCGACGTACGGGCGCTTACGGTCGTCGACAATTGCATCACTGCTACGTCGGCCATTATGTCTGTTGTCGATTCCATCGTAGCGGGGCGGGCCGAGATCGGACTCGCGGGCGGTGTGGAATCCATGTCGAACCCGTCGGTATTGTTTAACAGACGTGCCAGCCGAATTTTTCTCGATGCGGCATCGGCCAAAACGATTGGTCAACGATTGAAGATAATGGCTCGGTTACGACCCTCGGACTTCAAACCCGGAATCCCCGGTGTTCAGGAGCCGTCCACGGGTCTGTCGATGGGGGAGCATACGGAGCTAATGGTCAAGGAGTGGCAAATCGAACGCGAGGAGCAAGATGAAATTGCGTATCTGAGTCACATGAATGCACACCAAGCGACCGAGGATGGTCGGTTGAAGGCCGAGATCAGCCCGCTAGATGGGCATGAGCAAGATCTATTGATTCGGCCCGATACGTCGATGGAAAAACTGGCGAAGCTTCCGCCCGTATTCGACCGTAGCCCTGTCGGCACAATTACCGCTGGGAATTCAAGTCCGCTAACCGACGGGGCGGCGGTGGTGCTGCTCATGTCGGAAGACCGCGCCCGGAAAGAGGGACGCGAACCGCTCGCCTTCATCAAGGCGTTTGAGTTCGCGGCCATCGATCCGAAGGATGGGCTGCTGATGGCTCCCGGGCTAGCGGTACCGCGATTATTGCGTAATACGGGCCTCTCTCTCACGGATATGGACCTTATTGAGATGCACGAGGCGTTTGGTGGCCAGGTCGCGTCAAACCTTCGCGCCTGGAAACGAGGCTGGCAAGAACCGGCTATCGGACATGTTAACCGGGACAAGTTGAACCAGCTCGGCAGCTCCATCGCTGTTGGCCACCCCTTCGCTGCCACCGGAGCCCGCATTGTCACGACGCTGGCAAACGAGATGCAGCGTCGTGATGCCCGGTACGGACTCGTCAGCATTTGCGCCGCGGGCGCCCAGGCATCCGCGATGATTCTGGAAAGACCATAAGGAGACACTCATGTCAGATCATCGATATCGCGACACCATTTTTGGGACGTCCTTTGACAAGGCTTTTGATTACATTGCCGATCCGGTCAACCTGCCTATCTGGACTGAGGCTTTTGAGTCGGTCGCGTCACAGGATGCCAAACTCCGAACGCCGGAAGGTAGTATTCGGATCGGCTTGGACGTACAGG
>JAJDDS010000739.1 GCA_029260195.1 Phycisphaerae bacterium | reverse complement strand
GCCCAGCACGAGGCCGAGGACCAACAGGTAAAACCATGCGTTCTCCCGAACGAAGAACACATGCGATGTGAGGAGCTTCGCGCGGAGTTGGGGATGGCGGCGGATCAGCTCGGGCACGACGAACAGGCGGAACGGCTCCATCGCCCAGTTCAGGGGCGGCAGCGACTCCACCTCGTGGTAGACGATCATCTCCTTGACGAAGACGTTTTTGAAGCCCGCGCCCTTGACCCGCCAAGCCAAGTCCGAATCGGCGCACTCAACCGGACGGTTCCGGAAGTCGCGGAAGCACAGATCGAGATCGAACCCGCCGAGTTTCATGAACGCCGACCGCCGATACCACGCGTTGCAGGTTGGATAGGTTGGGTGCTCATCAACAGCCTCGCCGCTTGCACGCGAGAAGAACCGCACGCGCTGCCCAGGCTTGTAGAGCACCTGCCCGGTCACCAGACCTACCTCCGGGTCGGCGAAGGGCTTGATGCCGAGTTTCAACCAGTCGGTGGCCGGGCGACAATCTGAGTCGGTGAAGGCGATCAGCTCACCTCGGGCGAGTTCGACGCCCTTGTTGCGGGAGTTGGCGGGTCCTAGGTCAACGTCCATGCGGTGGAATGTCATGGGGCAAGGCGACCGGGCGATCATGTCGCGCATGACGTCCTCGGTGTTGTCGGTCGAGAGGTTGTCGGTGACCACGATCTCGTATTGCGACGGGTCGAGATCCTGACTCCAGACGGCTTCGATGGCTTCGATGAGTAGATCGGAACGGTTTCGCGTGGGGATCACGACCGACACCAGTGGCGAGGGGGCGGTGACTGGACCGATCGCTTGCGCTTCGGCCTCGGCGGCGGGGGCGGACGCGGCGCGATCCGGCGTGGGGTGGGTAGAGTCACCGGTCATTTCACGAAAACCCGATACGCCCACCCGGGGATGAAGCGCCGATGTTTGTTGAGGACCGCGCCGATCACGCGGACGCCGGACTGTTCGAGTTCGTCCTTGACCCGATCGAGGACTTCCACGCGTGTGTGCCCTGCTTCGACCACCAGCACCAGGCCCGCCGCGACCGAGGCGACGGCGAAGGCGCCGGAAGCGCGGAGGACGGGCGGCGCGTCGATCAGGACGACGGGGTACTCCTCGCCGGCGGATGCCGTGATTCGGCGGAGCGCGCCCGCGACGTCGGGTTCGGATCCGTTTTGAGAATCGTGCTTGGCGGCGGGGATGACCGCGAAGCCGAGGCTACATTGTTGGGCGCACTCGCTCGGCGACATTCGGCCGTCCGCGACGGCGGACGTGCTGCGTTTCGCGTCGAGCTCAAACATGTCCGCCAACGCGGGGCGTTCCACGTTCACCTCTACCACCAGAGGACTCAGGTTGCAACTCGCCTTCAGATGGCGGGCGACGTTGAGGACCACGGTCGTGTTGCCGCCGCGGCGCTCGATGCCGGAGAACGCGAACACGGACGGACTCCCCTCACCGGCTGCCGCCAGCGCCTTGGCCACCTTGCGAAAGTTCTCGTTGGCTTCGGGTTTCACTGGCGAACTACTCCCGGCGGTTAGCCCCTGCGAGCACGGTACGATCCGTTGACCACAATCGGCGACGACGGCCGGTCGTGATCGGGATGACGCCGATGACCGGAGCGCCAAGCCGCGATTCCACGGTGGAGACGTCGTAAATGTGATGGTCGAAGAACTCCGCGAGTGATGCCCACGCCAGGGCTGCCACGATGCCGAAGGCGAGCGCCATACCGAGCAGCTTGATCTTGCGAATGCCAGCCGGGGCAAGCGGGGCGATAGCGTGCTCGATGATCTCGACGTTGCCGACTTTCTGCCGCTGCATAGCCAAGGCGGTGGCTGCTTCCTCACGTTTTTGTTTGTAGTAGATGTAGTCGCGCTCGGCGACATCCACGTCGCGGCGCAGCGCCTTCCATTCCGTTTCGCGTGCGTGAAGGGCACTTAGGCGGCCTTCGGTTTCGTCGAGCATGGTTCGCCAAGCGTCCCGCGTTTTTTGCGCGGCGGCCAGCCGAGTTTCGAGGTTGGAGGCGATCATCCCCACGAGCAGGTGGAAACGTTCGCGGTTGGCTCGGATGAGTTCGGAGTTGCTTGTAGGAGTCAGATTCAGCACGGCTAACTGTTCCTCGAGATCGGCGAGTCGCAACATCATGGCGCCGGGAAACGACTCGCGATCAAAGGCGCCCAGAGACGCGAAGTCCACCTGCTTCGCCCGCATTTCACGCTGAAAACGCTCGACGTTGGCGGTTGCGATGCGAACGGTGACCTCGTTTTGGGTCGTGGAGGCGCTGATGTCGGAGATGTCTTCGACCAACTCGGACTTCTGTTTATCAAGGGCGCGGATGCGCGCTGCGGTCTCAAATTCGTGAAGGGTCTGTTCGGCGCGCGCCAGCGTCTCGGCGTGCTCGCCAACGCGCGTCTCGAAAAACGCGGATGCGCTTTCGTCGAGCAGCAGACTCAGACGAAAGGCTGTGTATCGCTCGACCAATGTATTGAGAATCGGTGCGGCGAACTTCCTGGTGGGCAAGAGCAGTTGCACGATGACGACGTTCGAGTCCTTGATCGGCGTGACGATCAGCCCCTTCTGGAGCATCGCGATGGCCTCTTCGCGTGCCGTGAGGCGGATGCGGAAGCCGAGCCTTATCAGTATCTCGTTCTTTAGATCACGCACGGTCTTGACGACGCGCTTGACGTGGTAACGAATGAGCGGAATCAACCGCTCCGGGGGCGGAGCTTCCGGTCCCGGCTTGTCCAGGCCCAACTCATCCACCAACTGCGCGAGCAGGTCGTTGCTTTGAATGAAGCCGGCTTCGGAATTCACGTCCTGAAAGCGCTGCCCGACGATCATCATGGGGTTTTCGCCGAGCACGGTCGGCGACGACGTCTGCTCATGCCCGATCTTGACCATGAGCTTCGCGGTCACTTCGTAGAGGTTATCGCGGATGAACATCACGTACGTGAACGACGCGACGCCGGTCACCGCCAGAATGACGGAGATGCCCCATTTGCGCCGGAACAGGATCGTGGCGAGATCCCGTGTCGATGTGGCTAGGTTTGCGTTTTCCATACTGCTCGTTCCAACTACCGCCCGCTTCGGCGGACGTCAACCACCATCGAACCGTGCGATTCAAACCACGCGGACGTTCGAGAGGACTTGGACCCTCGGCTCGTCCCACTCGGCGAGCGATTAACTCCGCGACGCAACGCTCGAATCCGGGATCGCCGCGCCGCGTCGCGCCTCGACGAGTTCGTCCAGTTTGTCATCGACACGTCCGGTCATACGATCCCACGTAAACAGCGCCGCCCGCTCGCGAGCCGCACCGCTCATCCCCCGGACTCGCTCCGGATCGGACGCAAGCTCAGCCATCCGATCCGCGAATGCCGCCACCTCGGGTTCCTCCAGAAAGCCCTGCACGCCGTGTTGTACCGACTCGCGGGGGCCGCCGCGATTGGTCGCGATCGTCGGCTTGCCGAACGCCATCCCCTCGATCGGTACGATGCCCCAATCCTCGTTGAACGCCGTGAACAGAGTCGCGTAGCACCGGTCGTACAGCTCCCGCAACTGCTCGTCACTCGGCGAGATCCGAAACTCGATGCGCGGGTCACCCGCCGCCAGGGTCTTCAGCTTCGCTAGGTAGGGCTCGCTCTTCGTGTCCACGATCCCCGCGACGACGAGCTTGAAATCGGCATGCGCCTCGTCCGAGGCGACGAATCGCCGAAACGCCTGGATCCCCAGTTCGATGTTCTTGGTCCACATGATCCGGCCGGGCAGCAGGAAGTACCGGTCGAGGCGGTAGCTGGGATGATTGGGCAACACGCCCAGCCCGACGTACGCGACCTCGAGCTTCTCACGCGGCGCCAGTCGGCCCCTCAGGACGCGCTGCCGAACTTCCTCGCTGATGCAGAACCCATAGTCGTATCGGCGCCAGGCGAGGCGGTCGAGCCAGCGGTACAACGGTGTCCCCAGTCGGACGGCTGCTTTGGCCAGCCACCCGCGATCGCGCAGGTACGTGCCCCGGTAGTGCGGGTCGAACACGATCCGTAGCGGGGTTAAGCACACGTTGACGATCGGAATCGGGGGAGCATTGAACACCACGAAATCACCCAGCCCCTCGCACACCACCACCAGCGCGTCGTATCCGTCGAGAGGCAATCGCTGTCGTAGTAACCGCAGCCCGGCCATCGCGACGGTGCCAAACGATCGCTTCACCGAGACCGCCGGCAGAGTCACCACGTCACGCTCGGCGAACCCGGGAAAGGTGTTCTCCGGCTCGAAGCGGTTGGTCAGAATGGTCCATGTGTGTCGGCTTCGACCGGTCATCTCGAGGATGGTCCGCTCGGCGCCGCTGGTCAGGTAGACCCAGGGATAGTAAAGCGCGACCCTCATGGCTATCGAATTAGCGAGCGGACCGGGCGCCCATCTGACGCTCGTGGAAGTCGGTGTACCAGCGAATCGTCTCCTCGATGCCCTTGTCGAGCCCGTACTTCGGAGACCAGCCGAGTCGCTCGCGGGATTTGCCGGCCACCATGTACTGCTCGCGCACTTCGCTGCTGGCGATGTTTTGAATGATCGGTTCGAGGTCCTTGCGGCCCATCATGTCGAGAACTTTTTCGACGATGTCGAGAACGGTGAGCTTGATCTCGAGGGAGAAGTTGAAGGCCTCGCCGACAAGCGAGGGGTCGTCGTCCATCTTTTCCGCCAGGCACAAGTACGCATCCGCCGCGTCGCGGACGTAAAGAAAATCGCGAACGAATAGCCCATCGCTGCGAATCAGGAATCGCTCGTCCTTCAGCGTGGCCAGCACGAGGCCCGGGATGGTCCGGCTGAAGTTGAGGTCGCCGCCGCCGAACAGGTTTCCGCAGCGGGTGACGGCGACGGGCAGTTCGTAAGTCAGCGCGTACATCCGGCAGATGAGGTCGGCACAGCTCTTCGAGACGTCGTAGGGGTACTCGCCCTGTAGCGCGTAGGACTCGCGATAGGGCAGTTCGTGCGACGTGCCGTAGGCTTTGTCGGACGAGGCAACGATGATGCGGCGAACGCTTCCGGCTTGGCGGGCGGCGTCGAGGACGTTCCAGGTTCCGCGGACGTTGCATTCGAGTGTCCCGACAGGGTCCTTCTTGCCGACGCCCACCAGCGTCTGCGCGCCCAGATGGAACACCGTGTCGACCTCGTATTCGCAGATCGTGCGGCGCAGCAGGTCCAGGCTGTCGAGCGATCCGTGAACGGCTGAAATGCGATCCAGCCAGCCTTCGCTCACCAGCATACTGCGGGGTTCGTGGTCGCGCATCAGCGCGACAACGGACGCGCCCCGGGCGGCGAGTTCCTTGACCAGCCAGCCGCCGAGGAATCCGGTGGCGCCGGTGACCAGGGCGGTCCGGCCTGCCCAGTGGCTATGGTTATCATGGCTCATAGTTAGTTTCTCGTTTACGGTCGTGGGTTGCGATGTTTCGGATTGCGACTATTCAATGATCCAGGGAGCGTTTCCGTCGGCGAGGAGTTTCTCGAATTCCGACTGGTCTCGGCTTGTGTCCATGGACTTCCAGAATCCGTCGTGGCGGAAAGAGTACAGGGCTTTCTCGGCGAGCAGCTTCGGCAGAATCTCGGATTCGAGGTTCTGGCCGTCCCAATGGTCGAAAGCCTGCTTCGAGAACACGAAGAAGCCGGCATTGATCCAGTGATCGGAGATGATCGGTTTCTCACGAAACTCCGTGACGCGGCCGGTATCGTCGAAGACAACCGTCCCGTATTGCGAGCGGAGCGGGACGGTGGTGACGGTGGCCAACCCGCCGTGGGACTTGTGATAGTCCACGAGGGAGGTGAGGTCCACGCTGCCGAGCCCGTCGCCGTAGGTCGCGTGGAACAGCTCGCCGACGTAGGGAGCACAACGGCGAATTCGCTCGCCCGTATCGCTGTCGGCGCCCGTGTCGACGATGTCGATGTGCCAATCGTTGAACCGGCCCTTAAAGTAGTCGACCAGCATCTCCATGCGGTGTCCGGCTGCCAGGACAAACCGCGTCCACCCCCTGCGGGCGTACGACTCCATAAGATGCACCAGGATCGGTGTGCCGCCGATCGGCATCATGGGCTTCGGAAAATACTCGGTGAAGGGGTACGCCCGCGTCCCCTTACCGCCACACAGAATCACCACTTCCATAAACCTGATCCTCACCCATTCACAAAGACCACGAACGTACCACCCCGTCGCAGCCGGCCCCGGCGCGACACACCATCAACTCAATCAAGTCCCAAGGCAGCCAAATCCGACTTCATCAGAATCTCCACCAGTTCGTTGAACTTGACCTTTGGCTCCCAACCCAGCGTTCGCTTCGCCTTGGATCCATCCCCGCACAGCAGCTCCACGTCACTTGGACGGAAATAGGCGGGGTCGATCTCCACAATCAGGCGCCCGCTTTTTCGATCGTGGGCCTTCTCCTGCGGTCCCTCACCCGACCATTCCAATTCGAATCCAGCCACCTCCGCGGCGCGTGCGACAAACTCGCGCACGGTATGCGTTTCGCCGGTGGCGATAACGTAGTCATCGGGCGTATCCTGCTGCAACATCAGCCACATGGCTTCGACGTAGTCCTTGGCATATCCCCAGTCCCGGCGGGCGTTCAGGTTGCCGAGACGCAGCGGCGCCTCCCGTCCCTGCCGGATTCGGGCAAGCTCCAGCGTGGTCTTGCGGGTGACGAAATTCTCGCCACGACGCGGAGACTCATGGTTGAACAGGATTCCGTTGGTCACGTGCATGCCGTACCCGTCGCGGTAGTTCTTCGAAATCCAGAACGCGTACAGCTTCGATACACCGTACGGGGACAGCGGATGGAACGGCGTGGTCTCGCTCTGTGGAACCTCAATACCCGCGCCGTAGAGCTCGGAGGTCGACGCCTGGTAAAAACGCGTGTCCAGGCCCATGCTTCGGACACATTCCAGCAGGCGAAGAACGCCCGTCGCGACAACGTCCGTCGTGTACTCGGGCTGTTGGAACGATATCCCGACGTGGCTTTGAGCCGCGAGATTGTACAACTCGTCCGGGCGGGTCGTGGCAACGATGCTGTTGAGGCTCGTCGAGTCGCTCAGGTCACCGTAGTGAAGTTCGAAGGTCTGCCCGTTCTCCCGAGCCCGATCCCGCAAGCCGTCGATCCGATCCCGGCTGAAGGAGGATGTGCGGCGGGCGATCGCGTGGACTTGGTAGCCCTTCTCGACGAGGAACTCCGCCAGGTAAGAACCGTCCTGGCCGGTTACACCGGTCACCAGTGCCACTTTCCGTGTCACGTCTATTCCTCCGTTGGCGACACCATTGCAGCCCGCGCCGCAGGGTACACCATCCACAGCGATCGGGCGTTTTCTAGTGTAATGCCCCAGCCCCCACACAAGAATACCCCGATCGACGGGCAAAGCAACCGTCCGTTTTCTCGGCCCGTCCGGCCCGCCGGGGCGTCGCAATCGGCGCGTGGTCCTGGGCCCCCTCCGGTGGACCGCTGCTGGCATGATTAGGTCCCTGAACGTCACGCGGCTTTTTTCCGGACCTGTGCGGGGCGTCGGCGCGCGCCGCGGCTTGAGAGTACATGAGACAGGGGGAGCGTTCGCTGAAACTCCCGATTTCCGTCGCCCGATACACTTCGGAGAATGCTCCATCGGCGCGTTTTCGTTCAATTCGGACCCGAAAGCCAGGCTGAGGCTGGCTCAACTAGGCAGAGGTGGCAGATTCCCACCCACGCACTGAAGCGGGTGGTAAGAACCGGTTGACCATAAGTCCGACCTGGCGCCGCCAATGGCCTCACCGAATCGAACTGCTCTTCTGGAAACGGCGATGGGGGCTCGATTGACCGGTGTCAGCGGTCCCAGATTGACGCGATGACGTCGCCGACTTCGATTCGATCGTTTCAGAGGACCTCGGTGACGACGCCCTCGTCGCAGGTGACGTCTGTCGGCAAGTGAAAGACGGTGATGCATGGGAAGGGCCACGAGGGTTGAGTGGCTTCAAGTCCGAGGACTTCGCCCGTGTCGGCGTCGTAGACACGCTTCCCCCCATGGACCGACGCCCAAGCGATGACTGCCTTTGGGTCCTACCGGCGTACCGAGTGTCGAGGTGTCGCGCGATCGAAACGGGTGCCGAGACTCACCCGCGCGATTTACCCCACCGGTGAGGACACCACGCGGCGTCGACGTCGATCGCGATAACCTTTTCTCATTGAATAACTTACGGTTAGCCAAACGACTCGATGTGCGCTGGAACGGCGCTTGCACGTAGCGACTTGACGTTTGATCGGTAAGGACATTGATTGAGTCGACTTGCGGTGCTCCGTTCGTCGCCCGCAGGCGCTGCGCATCGTGGCAAAGCTATCTTGAATTGGAGGCCAGTGAAATGACCCGACACAAACTGAGAATGCTGCATGGGACAGGGCTAATGATCCTCACCGTCGCGCCGGTAGCGCACGGACAACTTACGGACATCACGCAAACGCCCAATGCGGCGAACGCGGGCATCCACAAGTCCTACGAAGAGCAGATCGGTCCCGGGCGGGGAGATGTCATGACGCCCGACTCGTCTACGTTCATCCTTAAGCGAGATCCGGCGCGGTCCATTCGCAGGGGCCGACAGATTTTTCAACGCAAGTTCACCGTTGCTCAAGGCAGCGGTCCGCGCACCGGTGACGGTGTCGGGCCGATCGAAATCGAAGCGTCCGTCGGCGCGGGGATGTCCGACAGTTGTGCCGCCTGTCACGGACGACCGCGCGGATCGGCGGGGTTCGGCGGGGATGTGTTCACGCGTCCCGACAGCCGCGACGCGCCGCATCTGTTTGGGTTGGGCTTGCAGGAGATGCTGGCTGACGAGATCACGCAGGACCTACGGGCCATTCAGGCCGACGCGATCGCCGAAGCACAGGACCAAGGCGAGGACGTCACGCTTCGGCTGGTGAGTAAGGGGATTCTCTACGGCGCGATCACCGCGCATCCCGACGGGAGCGTGGACACTTCCGGCGTCAAAGGTGTGAATTCGGACTTGCGGGTCCGGCCTTTCTTCGCCGAAGGAAGCACCATCTCCATCCGAGAGTTCATCGTCGGTGCATTCAACGCGGAGATGGGACTCGAATCGGCCGACCCGGACCTCGTGGCAGCCAACGCCGGCGCGGACGTCGTGACGCCGTCGGGGATGTTGCTAAGCGGTTCCACCGACGACATCGAGGGTGCTCCGGCGTCGAGTCCGGTCGACGATCCGGACGAAGACGGCGTGGTCGACGAAATACCGTCGAGCATTGTCGATCACACGGAGTTCTACCTGCTGAACTACTTCAAGCCGGGAAGGCACCAGATGAGCTCCGTCACGGCATTGGGGCGGCGCGTCTTTGATCGGATCGGTTGCGACGAGTGCCATGTCCCGGACCTCTTGATTGAACACGACCGCCGGATTGCCGACGTGGAAACCGGCTATGACCCGGACGCCGAGGGGTTCAACCACCTGTTCGCCGACGCGGCTACACAGTTTCACGAGGTCGACGACGGGAGCGGGTATCCGACCTTGAAGGTTCCCAATGGGAAGTCGTTTCTTGTCGAGAGCATCTACACCGACTTCAAGCGACACGACCTCGGCCCGGGCTTTCACGAGGTGAACTTCGACGGGAGCGTCACGACGCAGTTCATGACCGAACCGCTGTGGGGCGTTGGTTCCACTCCGCCGTACGGGCACGATGGGCGCAGCATCAACCTGACGGAGGTCATCCTGCGGCACGGAGGTGAGGCGCAGAAGTCGCGCGACGCGTTCGATGCCCTGCCCGAGGCGCGAAAGGGCTTTCTGCTGGCATTGCTGCGGTCGCTCGTCCTCTTCCCGCCGGACGACACGCCGTCCAACCTGAACCCGGGCGACCCGGCCACGCCGGGGTTTCCGCAGTTCGGACACGGAAGCATCAACTTGGGGGCGTTGTTTAACAACCCAGCCGACGCGGAATAACCGTCAGCTGCGGATCCGTCGCGCTGCGGCGTTCCGCGAACGAAGTCGGTCCGTTGGCGTCGTCAGTTTGTCGGAGTGTCTCCGCGGAGGAGGTTCAGGAACTCGTTGTCGGTGGAGAGGACCAGACGGGTGCCGGAGCGGAGAGTCTTCTTGTAGGCTTCGAGGCGTCTTAGGAATTCGAAGAATTCGAGGTCTTGGCCTATGGCGTCAGCGTAGATTTTGATAACGGCGGCGTCGGCGGTGCCGCGAATCTCAGCCGACTCCTGCTCCATCTGCCCCTCGATCTGGTCGAGTTCCTTTCGCGTAGCCCCGAGGATGCGGTTGCGTTCTTCCTCAGCCTCTGATTCGAGGAGGCTGGCGATGCGCTGGCGTTCGGATTTCATTCGTTCGTAGACTTGGGCTCTGACGTTGTCGATGTAGTTGACGCGTTTGATGTGTACGTCGGAGACCTCAATGCCGTAGGTTGCAGCTAGGTCTTTGGCGTTGACGGCGGCGAGCATTTCTTCCTCCATCTTGCCGCGGCCTACGGTGATGCGCTCCTGGCGGTCCTGCTGTTCGTCCTGGAACTCCTCGGATTCATAGATGAGGGGTTCGTTGGTGGTGCGGACGGCTTCGATGAGGTTGTAGCGGGAGACGACGTCGCGCACGGCTGCGTCGATGAGGTTGTCGAGGATTTTCTGTCCGCCTTGCACGGTTCGCATGGCGCGGAAGAACTGCATGGGTTCGACGATTCGCCATCTGGCCCAGACGTCGACGAAGATTCGTTTCTTGTCTCGCGTGGGGATGTTTTCGGGAGAGCCGTCCCAGGGGAGGAGGCGTTTCTCGAGACGGTTGACTTCCTGGACGAATGGGATTCGGAATCGCAGGCCGGGGTCCACCACGGCGCGTTTGGGTTTCCCGAACTGGGTGATGATGACTTGGTCCTTCTCGCTGACGGTGTAAGCGGAGGCGTTGAGGAGGACGAGGGCTGCCATGACGACGATGATGAGCGTGACAATGCGCTTCATTTGGCACCTCCTTTGCCGCGGGCGCCTGTGTTGGATTTGGAGAGATCGAGCAAGGGAAGGATACCGCGAACGGACTCGTCGATGATCGTGATGTCGTCGACTTCGGCGAGGACCTCCTCCATGGCTTCGAGGTAGAGGCGGCGTCGGGTGACGTCGGGTGCTTTCTTGTATTCAGCCAGTCTCGAGAGGAATGCGTTGGCCTCTCCGGTGGTGGCGCTGATGATTCGGTCGGCGTATCCTTCGGCTTCGGCGATGGAGCGGTCTCGGTTTCCGCGCGCTTCGGGAATGAGTCGGTTCCGGTTGCCCTTGGCATCGTTGACGACGCGTTCTTTGATTTGTTTGGCGCGGTTGACGGCGTCGAACGCGTCCTTGACGGGCTCGGGTGGTGAGACGGTCTGGAGTTTGACCTCGTCGATGGAGATTCCGCAGTCGAAGGTATCGAGGAATTCTTGGACCTCGCGTTCGGCGTCGTTGGCGATGCGGTCACGTCCGGTGGTGAGGATGTCGTCGACGCTGACGTCCCCGACGAGTCGTCGCATGACGGTTTCGGACACGTCGGTGATGGTGTCCTCGACGGCGCCGCGGGGGTCGTCGGTTCCGCCGATGGTGAACAGGAACTTGGCCGCGTCGTTGATGGTGTACTGGACGGTCCATTCGACGTGTGCGAGGTTCAGGTCACCCGTGAGCATGCGCGCGACGTCTTTGGTGGACTCGTTTGGGGCTGCATAGGTGGTTCGTCGACCGGCTTCGATGGTTCGGTAGCCGAACTCCAGGGTGAGGACGCGGGTGACGGGGACCTGTTGGACGGTCTCGACGGGCCAGGGGAGTTTGAAGTGTAGTCCGGGAGTGCTGCGTTTGACGAGTTTGCCAAATCGGAGGACGACGCCTTCCTCGTCGGCCTCGACTTTGTAGAACATGGACTCGACGGCGAGCAGCCCGAGGAAAGCGACGGCGACGACGACGATGATGCGGCGGTACCGTCGGAGATTGTACTTGAGCTCGCGTATGGCCTGGTCGAATTCGTTTTGGGACATGGGCGTCTCCTATGATCTCCCGTGACCGCGTCGGTCGTCGGCGCTGAATCGATGCCCGCAGCGGGCGCAGTACCTCGCGGCGAGTCGCCTCGTGGCACGGCAGATCGGACACGTGCCACGCCGGGACCCGGGTTCCACGCAACCGGAGGCTGCCCCGACAGCCCAGACGACGATGACGACAAGAACGACTACGGAGGACCACATGACGAATCCGCCTTCCGGTCGCGCCGCCGGTTGGAAACGGCGCCGCGCCGCCCGCTTCCACTCGGGCGATGGTACATCCCGCTACGGTAAAGCATACCCCCCGGGGGCGTTTTTCGCATTTATAATCCGGGGTGTCGATTGTAATGTAGGGATCGGTGGTCCGGCGCGCCGTGGATCGAGAGCGCGGAGGTGACGCGGGAGGATTCGGATGTTTGAGTTGACGATCGAGGCGGTGGGTATGGGCGATCCGAACGTGATGAAGTTCGTGACGAATAAGACGCTGAACCCCGCAGGGGCGAAGGCGTTTTACGACGCGGACGAGGCTGCCGGTGACCCGGTCGCGGAGGACTTCTTCGCGGCGGACGGCGTGGCGGGGCTGATGATCTTGAACGAGTTCTGCCTGGTACACAAGGCGGCGGAGGCAGGATGGGGTGAGCTGTGTCCGCGAATCGAGGCGGTCATCCGGGAGCATTGGGGGTGATCGGTGGTCGGCGATCGACGGGGGCCCTCAATTGATAGGCGGTTGGTGCGGAGCGCGGTGAGCGCGGTGTAGGATTCGCGTAGGAGTTGCGTTTCGATCGAACCGCGAGCGGCCGGCGCTTGCGGAAGGGGCATTGTCACATCGGGCCTACGTCTCCGCCCGCGGCGGGCCGGGCAGCCCACCCTTGTTCGTGTCGGAACGCCCGTGCCCCATCCCCCGACGGGGACTCGATCGCGAGTATCCCACAGGAGGGGACGGGGTGGGGCACGCTCCGCTGACAAATCACCGGCGTGAGGTTGAAAGCCGAAAGTCGAAAAACGGATTAACGCAAAAACGGATTAACGCAGAGGACGCGGATCCGCCTGAGGCGGAGCAGAGATCGCGGAGACGCGCTGGAGTGGGGGAAGCGGCGCTGGCATTGTGTGTGTGTGATTGTGTAGCATGGAGTGATGCGGGCTGGGGAGGGACAGATTGGGAGGATTTGGCATGGGAGAGAACACGTTTTTCGCGCTTCGGATCGCGCGGGCATCGCTTG
>JAJDDS010000738.1 GCA_029260195.1 Phycisphaerae bacterium | reverse complement strand
GGCTGGCGGCGCGCTGGCGGAAACGATTGACCTACGGTTGCAGTCAGCCTCCGACACGTATCACGCCGGTGATACGGTCGACGTCGACATTCTTGCGACCACGTCGACCCTGCTGGTCGGCTACGGATTCGACCTGCTGGTCGACGGACCGATGACGATGACCGGATACGACACCGCGTCTGGCTTCGTGGGTGTGTCTGCCAAGCCCGATGGCGATCGCCTCGCCGGTCTGTCCTTCAGCGGCGGTGTCGACGGCATCGACATCCTGCTGGGGACCGCCCATCTCCTGGCGGACGCCCCCGGAAGCGTGCAAGTCGACCTCGACACCACCGCCGGCGACCTGACCGAAGGGTTCGCCCGATTCGGATCCGGCTTCTTCGACATCGTGACCGCCCCGCTCAACCTGTCGATCGTCGATCCGCTCGACGCAGGAGATCCCGTTGGCGGCGGTGGATCAGGTGGCGGCGGTGGGAATCCCCCGCCCGTCCCCGAACCGATGACCGCACTGCTTCTGGTCACGGGACTGCTGACCGTCGTTCGGCGACGCTAGCGTTCCACCACACACCGATTCGTACCTTCACTCGTACGGCGGCGCGGACCGTTCCCCGTGCCGCCGTACCGCTCCTTTTGGGTCAGCTAGCAGTAACACACATACTCATTGATTCGAGCAACGTTGGTGGCGCAGCCCCGGCGTCCTAAGGGTCGGCAACCGGGGGTGCCCGCTCGCTGAAGGCTCGCGCCTTGGTCGCATGCAGGGTCACGGCTCGATTCTCTTTGCGCTATACTGGTAGTGTACGGACTGTTCGGGTCTAACGAGGCAATGGCTGCCCGAGCCGAAGTGGCGAACGCCGCGCGCGGTGCCGTTCTTTCCACAACCCATCGTGTCGGACGTCGACGTTGACGCAGCCGAACAGTTGGAGCGCGACAAAGCGACCCGCCGCGCGCTGCTAGCCATTGAGGAATCGCTCAAAGCCGACGCTGACGTGAAACTGGGCGGAGCACTCTTCCATCTGACGGTCAATCTGGGCGGAGAAGGAGAAGGGGGTCAGGCTTACTTAAGTGTCGGGAGCGGCGCAGCGCGAGTACGAGCATCGCAGCCATGCTGCTTCCCCACGCCGGTCACTTGCCCCCGCGTCGGTCTTGGGCGTGCCACCCGAATTCGCACTAACTTCCCAGGAATCGCATCAGAGACCACCCCCCGTAAACGCCAGCAGGAATCGTCCGAAGTCCTCGAAGTCCACGTCCAGGTCGGCGTCGAAATCGAACACTTCGCAGCCCAACCCGTACGACCCCGCGTCCGGCTCGGTCTGACAGACCTCCCACAATGCGAAGTCGTCGAGGTCCACGTCCCCGTCGTCATCGAAGTCCCCGTGCAGAACGACACGCATCTGACGCATCATCTCGTGGTCCTCGTGTTCGAGAATGTGACAGTGGTAGGCATACAACCCGGTGTAGTCGTCGAACCGCGCAATGACGCGCGTGATCTCGAACGGGTCCGCGCGCACCGTGTCCTTCCAGCCTGCTTCCTGCGGCGGGGGCGGCACCGGATCACCCACCGGCACGATCTCCCCGTCCACGATCTGAAACGCCTGACGGTCAAGCACCTGGAACATGACCAAGTGCATGTGCATCGGATGCATCATGCTCGATCGGTTGATGAAGCTCCAAACCTCCGTCGATCCCAGACTCGGAAACTCCGTGATGTCCTGCCACCCCAGCCCGTTGATCAGCCAATGGCTGCCCGTGCAGTCCTGTGGTTCCTTCCGAAGGATGAACTCGCGATGTTGAACGGCGTCCGACTCCTGAAGCACCTCGAGCGGCCGCAGTTCCGTCGGGATGGGGTCGGTCTTCCCTGCATCGGCGGTGACAACGAACTTCATCACGTCGGGGATCACGCCCGCCCCCGGTAGCCCCGGATACGGAGCTGGCGCGCTGTTGACGAGGAAGATCTCAGTCCCGGGCGCGTACGACGCGAAGTCGACGACCACGTCCGCCCGTTCCGCCGGCGCCATCAGAATCTCGTCGAGCGTCACCGGCGCGGGCAGCAGCCCACCGTCCGTACCGATCTGGTGAAACGCCATCCCGTTGGACATCGCCACGCGAAGCGTGCGCGAGTTGCATCCGTTCAACAGGCGCAGGCGGTACTTGCCGCGCTTCACTTCCAGGTAAGGCCACACCTTCCCATTCACCAGAATCTTGTCACCGAAGTACATCTCCTCCCACTCCCCCGGATACGAAAGCCTACCGTCCCCGTGGAACCGTCGATCCTGCATCACCACCGGAATCTCGAACGCCCCGGCTGGAAGACCGAGACCCAACTCGAACGCGTCGCGGATCAGATAGAAACCCGCCAACCCCATGTACACATTCAGCCGAGTGATCCCCATCGCGTGGTCGTGATACCAGACCGTCGTCGGAAGTTGGTTGTTCGGATAGACGTAGATCTCGCTCTCACCCGGTAGCCACGTGTTCTCGGGATACCCGTCATACATCGCCGGCAAGTGACCGCCGTGAATGTGGACGACCGTGCGAGCCGTCGGGCCGAGTTGCGCGGGGCCGTTCAGACACATGTCGACCGGCAGGTAGTGTTCCGTGCGCAAGTTGCCGTTCTGATCGCGTAGGTCGTTGATCCAATGAACAGAGATTTCCTGACCGGCGGTCGTTTCGATGGTCGCAGCCGGAAAGCTCCCGCCATATCCCCAGACGGTCGTCGGCGGGAGATCTCGGTGCAATTGCTGCTGGACCTCGAGCATGCTGATTTCGTAGTGCGCTACACCGCCGGGTGCACCCGTGACCGGCTGCATAACGGGCGGAATCGGCAGCGCGTCGACGAACGGTTCCAGAACGACGGGACATCGATCCGGCGAGCAGGGCGATCCATCACCCTCATAGTTACCACTCTTCGCCGCGCACTGCACCGCGGTCACCTCCGAGCACGTCCCCTCATCCTGGCAGCAGGCGCCCGTCGGCTCGACGCAAGGATCGTTGGGAGCACACGGCGTTCCGGTCCCCTGATACGTTCCACCCGCAGCCGCGCAATCGCCCGGGGTCATCACCGCGCACGGATTCCCGCGCACGCAACAGGCGCCCTCGTCCGGCCCCGGCGGATCGAACGTCACGATCAGTACCGGGCGCTGACTCGTCACCGGGTTCTCGCGACTGTCAAACCGTTTGGTCGTACGGTCGGGCCCCTCGTTGCCGATGATAATCCACCCGAAGTTGCTCCCTGGGTTGTCCAACATGTCCTGAACGTCGGCGCTGATCTGCGCGGACGCCCACGTGTAAAACCCATTCCCGGCGACCGCCTCCGATGCCGTCGGCGCCGGATTGTAGTCGCCCCCCTGATTGGTCCACAAAACGCTGTCGTAGAACGCATGGCTCCACGTCGCGTCGCCGGTCTCGCCGACAACGCCCCCACCCTCCTCGCCCTCGGCATCCGAACCCGCCTCCCCCCAATCGCGGGTCAGCCGATGAATGGCGACCGCCTGGCTCCCGCCGCTGGTTCGCGAGACGAAGAGTTTCAACTTCGCGGATTGGACGGTCGAGCCAACTGGAATCGCCGCGGCGACGTCGAACATCACGAACGCTCGCCGGGTCATCGAACCGGCGGTCTTGCCCGTGAAGATGTGCTGGCCGGCACCGTTGCTGACGAGCCCGAACTCGGAATAGGCGGTGTTGTCCCGTCCCGCGGGAACGTCGATGATCGCCGCCGTCGCAAAAGGGGACACAAGGACGAGGCAGGCGCAGAACCGTGCCAGTGGTTGATTTCGCATATCGTCGGGCTCGCAGGTCTCGTGGATCGAAACGGTTTTCGATTCGCTACCTACTCTATCGCAAGCGCGGAGGCATGTTCAAGGCGCGCATGACCCCCGATCAAGCTCATCGCGTGGAGCGATAACACCGGACCGCGCCGGCCGAGACGCTGTGATTGCGAGAATTACGGCCACACTGCGCGAAGCCCGCCGATAAACAACGCCGCGCGCGAAGACATGCGCGGACCCTACGCCGTCGCGGGGCGACGCCCCTCGACCAGCGTGCCAACGATGAGCAGCAGAACGCCCAGCACGATCGTACCCCACTGCCCCACCGTGGGAACGCCAACCGGGGCATCGAAGTCAATCGTCAGCACCGGACGTAGCGCCGGGTCGATGTGCTCGCGGCTGGTGAGCTGTCGAGCCGTTCCCGCCTGCAGTTCGTCGCCGATGAGGATCCAACCGAAATCGTTGGCGGGCTGGTCGAGCATATCCTGCACATCAGCCACCATCTGCGCCGACGTCCACGTGTGTAGACCGACGCCGCCGACCAACTGCACCACGGACGGCGCCACAACGAAATCACCGCCCGGCGTCGTCCACGTGGACGCATCGTGGAACGTATGGACCCAGGTGGCGTCACCCGGCGAGGGCGCAGCCCAATTGCTGGCGAACGGCATCTGAACGCCCGCGTCGGACGCCCCCTCGCCCCACTCGCTGGTTACCCGGTGAAGCGCCATGTCGATATCCACAACAGGCGCGCGCACCCTGGACACATGAAGAGTGAGTGTGGCTGTGTTGATCGTCGCCCCTGCTGGAAGAGCGGCGGCGACATCGAACGCGTACACGGATCGATTGACGAACTGCGCGTTGAAGTTTCCGGTTTTCCCGGTGTACAGAAACTCGCCCGATCCGTTCGCCCGCGCGCCCGCTCCGTCTTCGTACAGCGTGGCGTCCCGTATGGGCGCTAGATTGACCACATCGGCGACGGCAACCTGTCCAAGGATCAAGACGCCAGCCACCCGCGCGGATAGCATTCGCTTTGACATACGTCGATACTCCTCAATTCACGGATCGGTTCGAACGCAACCTGCAGTATAGTGGATCACAGGCCGCCAATGCAAGACGCCGGCAGCGCTGCATGGGTGTGGCCATTTTTCTTGGCATCGTATCGGCGGGTGCCAGGCGGCTTGCC
>JAJDDS010000737.1 GCA_029260195.1 Phycisphaerae bacterium | reverse complement strand
CCGCCGCCCGACGCGACGGTGAACGACCGCGCGCTGCGATCGGAGTTGAGGTTTAGCACTGCGTACTCGTACTGCCACAAGTCGCCGCCAAGGTCCGTGACGTTGTATCCGAGCACGAAGCGCCCCTCGTCCGGAACGTCCATATTCTTGATCGTCACCGACGGATCGTTGACCTTCCACGCGAAAATCGCGGGATCTTCCCGGACGGTCGGGCCGCTGACACTGGCGAAGTAGCTCGCCGGATTTAGGACGATCTTGCGATACGAAGCGTTGTTGTTGTCGTTGGTCATGTCTCCGAACTGGGCATCGTCCTGCGCTACGTAATGGCCTTCAACGTAGTAGAGAGCGCCCGGATTCAGCTTCGGATCCAGGTCGTCCTGCCGCACCTGGATACGCCCACGAAGCGTGGTGTTGCCCGACGGAAACGCGTGCGATCCAAGGTTCGTCCCCATGTGCGCGTTGATCTCGGATTTAGGACCCATGTTGGTGAACGATCCGTTACGCGATGAACTGTACGGGTCCGAGCATCCGACGCCCAGCCGCGAGCAGCAGCATCCGCCGACCGGCTGGCAGGTCTGGCAGAGGTTCTGCTGCAAAGCGCAGAAACCGTGCTTCAGCCAACTCTGACCAATCTGCTCGAATCGTCCGCTTCGCAGACGGTACATGCCCTGCGCGATCACCGGATGCAGCGGATTCGGACCCTGGAACCAATCCAGTGGCTGTGTCCCGACGTTACACGACGTCGTTGCTACCGAATACGCTCGGTAGCCACTGACCGCGCCGCCGCTCGTCCAGTGTGTCAGGTTTGGCAACGAGCCGACCGTGACGTCCGCGCCCGGCAGCTCCGGCGATCCCGAAACGTCCGGCGAAACCGCGTCGCGCTCGCGAACAACGGTCTGGTCGATGTCAACGACGTCCATGGGGGCGTACAGCGAAAACTCGCCGATCGCGCCAACCGATGCGTCCATCCCCAGATCCCGCGCCGCGTCGTGCAACCGAACCAATCCGCTCAGCGAAAACTCCGACTCGTTCAGTCGGAACTCGAGCGAATCGCCAATGATCTCGAACACCGGGTGGTCCGACGTCGCGAACATCACGTCGCCGCGACCCGCGATCGGCAGTGAGAAGTCCGCCACGGTGATCAACTGGCCGTCGGGCGTAAACAACTCGATCCCACCGCTGACACGCGGAGAACCGTTCGCTTGCAGCAGGTCACCGTTTTGCGTCACCACCCGCACCGAGTGTTCCGCGCCAGCCGCCACCGGAAGCACATACTCTTGCGCGCCGATCGCCCAACCCTGATCAGCCAGCGCGCCCGCGTCGAGGACCAGTTGGAACTGCCCCTCCTGCTGCGTAGCGTAGGTGATAAAGGTGTCCTCAACCGTCGCCTGCTGGTTGGACTCCGCCCGAGCATAATGCCCAGCCGCCAACACGCCCACGACGCATGAATAGACGAACGCCGATTTCCCGTACCTGCTCATCATACTTTCACTCCGCAGTCCGCCCGCCGTGCACGACGCGCGAACCAGCCTCCTTGACCAGTAACACTCCGACGTCTTAGTCGTTATCCAGAGCCCGTCGGCGCGATTCGTCCGCGGCGATGCAATTCCGCAGCCGAACGGTCGACAGGTCATGCCCGAACCAAGCCGCCAAGCTAGGCGAACGACGATCAAATGTCAACCTTCGCATGATCTTGACCATGAATCTTGCAGATGCCGGGCCTATGCAGGTGCATATTGATCGCGACGGATCGGCTCTTTTTCCGGCGATTCAGAGCCAAGACAGGCGTTTTTCTGCAGAATCGTACCGACTGGCTTTAGGAGATCGACCCAGAGTTGAGCCTCCCGCGTCGCCGGCTTCGACGCCGGAAAGACGGAGGTGTTTTCTTCGTAGATTGTGTCAGATGCACCCGGGCCAACCGCGACCGACAACGCCGGCAGCCCCGCCGTGCATCGCCCCCCAACCCCCCCACGTCGGGATAGACGCACGCCGCGCAATGAACAGCCCCGCCTCGACGCTGGCTTTCCCCGGAGAGAATCGGAACGATGCGAACGCCGGTCCCGAACGCACGCCCGAAGGCGGTGGCGGCTGCGGCATCCAGCGGCGCGAACAAGCCGCCGTACGCGGGCATGAGATACCGGGTGCGATCGTGTATGCCGTTGACGTAGTTCACCCCCCGCTCGCCCTCGGCCAGGCTTGGAACACCGACCACCTCGAATCCCAATGCGCGAAGCCGCGTGCGCAGCTCCGCGCGGTCGGACTCGCGCCGTTGGATGGACGCGATGTATGCCCGGGCGTGCGGATCCGGCGGAAGCTGGCGCGGACCGATATTCCAACTTACCAGCAGGTCGATCGCCAGCAGAAACCGCTGGAGATTTCCGACACCCGAATCGGACGGGCCGTCCTGAAAGGCCTGGGCGAACGAGAGTGGGTACTGCCCCGACGGCGTCATCCGACCGCGAACGACGCCCCCGACGAGAGTGACAAAGTCGAGCGCCTTCCCCTCCCCCAGCAGTCGCCGCGCGTCACCTGCGGAAGCGACATCCAGCACGCCGGCACGCTCCAGCGCGCCCACCCCGCAATTCAGAATCACACGCACGGCGGCTGCGCTGTCGTTCACGCACACTACCCACCGGTCGCCACGGGCGCGCACCGTCAGTTCGAAATCTATGTGAAACGAGACGGCGGGCAGCACAAGGACACGATCGACGCCGAACTCGACGCGAAATCCCTCGGAAACCTGCTCCGCCGTCAGGCCCAACGCGACGTTGCGGTAGATCTCGGCTTCACCGATTAGCAGCGTGCGCGTGTTGTCCCGGGGAGATCGAACAGCCATCACGTTGCCACCCTGGAATAGCAGCGGGGACTGGACGACGTCGTTACCCGCGGCAGCCAGCCCGTCCATCACGAAAGACTCATTGGGAATGAACGTCGATCCATCGTCGCGCCGACTGGCGTAGCGGGGGACCAGCGTGATCACTCTCGGACCAGCCGCCGCCAATTCGATGATCCCGGCCTTTCCATTGTCCTGCGCCCACTGCGCAACCGGCAGCGGAGTGGGATGGACGGACAGGCGTCCGCCGCCGTCCCTCTGCCATGATTTGCTCAACCGCAGGAACGACGCGAGGTGCTTCTCTTCGATCGCCATCGTGAACGCAGCCTCCGGGAACCGCTCGACGAGCTGCCGCGCCACGTCAAGATTGCCTCCCGCGCCGACGCCCACCCAGTAATCCCCTCGTGTTAGCTGCAAACGCACCCGCGCGACATCGTGCTCGCCGCACTCGGTGGCCAATTGAAACCCCGCAGCACTCGCCTGCCACCGAAAACGCGCCTTCCGCAGGGCCGATTCGAGACCTGCGGCACCATCGCCTCTCGCCAGCGAACGAACCACGACACGCAACGGCGAGACGGACTCCGCACTACCGCTCGATCGAATCTCGAAGTGACGGAGGACGTCGACTGGGAATCCCACCGAACGAAGCCGATGCTCCAGGGCAGCTTCGTCGCTCAGTAAAGTCTCGCCGCGGAGCATCTCGACCACCCGCACAAGCGTCGGCAGCAATCCGTCGTACGCCAGACGCCGTGCCACGAGGTCTGTGACCCTGTGGATCGCCGGCGACGCGTTGGCGATCGGTCCGTCGACCGGAAACCGCTCATTCGCATTCGTCAGAATCGGGGCTCGAAATCCACGCAGGTAGGGTCGATGCGCCGGCAACAGCATGCGGTATCGCGAGACGTCGCTTCCGACGTCGTGACGGACGACGTCGATCCTGGTCTTCCCAGGGGTACTGCCCACGTTGGGCTGTGGCTCGGATTTGGCTGCGTCGGGCGATTCCTCTGTGGCTGAATCGCTCGCGGGATCGCGCGCCACTACGTGATAGCGGTCCTGGTACGACACGCGGATGACCCGGTCCACGATACGCCGCAGGAACTCGTCCGGCAGCGCGAGGGTCTCGACTGTTAGCGGTCCGATGCTCTGACGCAGGACGTTGTCGCGTACTTCCCGTTCAATCGAGCCCAACTCAGCCAGCGACCGATCCGGCGTCGCCTGCCCGAGACCGGAAGCGCCGGACACAGCAACCGCCGCCGTCCACGCCCAACGACGTATCGTCGGTCCGGGACCAGTGAATTCGGCGGCCATCCGTTTCCCGTGTCCCACCGCCACCTACAACCCGATCGTGTGAATCGCGATCGTCGACGCCCGTTCCGGCGCACCGGGATCACCCACTACCACGATAAGATCACCTCGACTCAGCGAACAAGCGTCCTTCAGACGCGATTCCATCTCCCCCCACGGCGCCACGCCCGATGCCATCGCGGGCGAGACCAGGATCGGCTGAACGCGATACACCAGCGCAAGCCGCCGACAGATTGACGCGTCCGCCGACAACCCCACCAACGGCGTCGGCGTTCGGTAGTTGCTCATCCATTGTGCCGTCCTCCCCGACCGGCACCAGACCGCCACCGCCCGCGCCCCCAAATCGCGCGCCACGAGAATCGCGCTGCGCGCCACCGCCGACGTTGTGCGATCGACGTCCTGCCCGACGCGCAGACGCTCGTCAAACGTGTCCGAACGCCTCGCCCCGCGCCCCGGCCTGTACGCGAACGCCTCAGCGCAAATCCGGTTCATCATTGCCACGGCCTCGATCGGATACCGCCCCACCGCGGACTCGGCCGACAACATCACCGCGTCGGCTTCGTCGAACACCGCGTTGGCCACGTCGCTCACCTCCGCCCGCGTCGGCGACGGATGCTCCACCATGCTGTGCAGCATCTGCGTCGCCACGATCACAGGCTTGCCCCGCGTACGGCATTTGAAAACGATGTCCTTTTGCAGCATCGGCAGGCGAGAC
>JAJDDS010000736.1 GCA_029260195.1 Phycisphaerae bacterium | reverse complement strand
GGCGGTCATTGGACTCGCCGGACATCTGACATCTCGAGACGAAGACCAACGCCTTTTGAAACACCGGGTCGTCCTCGGGCAGGCCGCTCTGGGCGAGGGCTTCGAGCATCATCTGCGTATTCGAAAGGTCGGGGCGTTTGTGCTTTCCATATCCAGCCCCGCCGAACCACTCGTGCTTGGGGTCGATGCTCTCTTCTTCGTCCCACTGACCCTTCTTGAGGAACGTCTGGGCACGCGCGACGGTCTCAGCGTGCGCGGCGTCACCGGTGGCGGATAGTGCCATGAGCGTGACACTCGTGTAGTAGTTGCGCAGACCCTGGTCCGGGATGTAGATGCCGCCGTCGGTCTGAACATGGCGGAGGATGAACCGAATCGCACGTTTTGAGATGTCGTGTCCCGGGCCGTAATCGGGCGACTGGATGAAACACTTGGCGACCAAGGCTGTGACGGCGGGATCGGTGGAGGCGTGCGATTTCCACCCGCCGTCCGGCTGCTGGGTCGACGCCAGAAATTTGAGCCCGCGAGCTACCGCACGCGCGGTTCGATCGCGCCAGTCGTCAGGGCCGGCGTGAGTGGTGCTCGCCGCCACCGCCGCACATGTGGCGATCAAACAATAGGATTTGCGTCGTGACATCCGCGCGAGCCTCCTGCGACGTTGACGGTATCAGATTATAGCGTGGTTGTCCGAACGTGGTGCGGGGCGATTCGCGCCGAGGCGACGTGGCGACAAGAATCGACGGATCACTACAGGCCATTCGGGACGGAGGCACGGCGGGAAACCGGGGCTGGCATCTGGGCCGCGCCGGTCGGACCGGTGAAGAACCGCTGAAAAGCGGCGAAGTCGGCGGCGTCGACGTCTCCGTCGGAATCACCGTCGAACGGGGCGCAAAGGGCCGCCAGCCCCCCACCGGGGACGGTGCGGCAGTCCAGAAAGCGCGCGTAGTCATCGAGATCGACGTCGAGGTCGGCGTCGTGATCGCCATCGAGCCCATGCGTGAGGGTGATGGCCTGGTTGGTGGGAACGCCGTTGATCTGCGTTCGCGACCCGTCGGGCCACTCGACGATAAGGGTGTCGACGGTCGTGGCCTGACCCACGCCGAAGAACGCCTCGGCTGGCTCCTGCCCCATGAAGCTCGTGCCAGCCGTAATGAGTCGCATCTGCGTCGTCGCCCCGACCTGGGCGCGGATGATCGCGCCGAGGCCACGATGATTGGGTCCGAGCATTCTGGGTCTGACGACGAGGTAGTTGTTGGCCGGGCCGGGTCCCGCGGGTTGGTTTTCAAGCAGTCGCAACGGACCGCCCTGAGCAGTGACCTCAAGCATGTCGAGGTCGCCGTCACGGTCGGAGTCGAACGCCATGAGAGCGCTACCCCAATTGGTGTCGTCGAAGCCGACCTCGGTGGATACGTCCGCGAACGTGACCGGATCGCCGCCGACGTTGAGAAAGAACTTGGAAGGATCAACGGGGTTGCTGAAGTAGCCGTTGGTCTCCGCGATGTCGAGAAGCCCGTCGTTATCAGCGTCCATGAACGTGGTCCCCCATCCCCAGTACCCGTTCTCGACACCGGCGGCGGGAGCGACGTCGGTGAACGAAAGCTGTCCGCTGGTGGAGTCGTTACGCAGCAGGACATTCCAGAAATTCTGTGGGAGCGAGTATCTGTTCGTGATGTAGATGTCCAGGTCACCGTCGTTGTCGTAATCCCCGAGGCTCATGCCCATGTCGTTCATGGCGTTGTCTAAGCCGGCTTGGCTGGCGATGTCCACAAAGGTGTTGTCGTGTTGGTTGACCCAAAGCCGATTCGCGGCGAAATCGATGGCGATGTAAATGTCCACCCAGCCATCACCGTCGAAGTCGTGCATCATCGGCTGCCAGTGCGAGGCGCTTTCGACGCCTACGCCGCTGGAAATGCCAATGTCGGTGAACGTACCGTCCGTGTTGTTGAGGAACAAGCTGGCCCGGCCATGCCACGTAGTAACCAGCAGCTCGGGGAATCCGTCCCGGTTGATGTCACCGGCGCAAATCCCCCCGCGGTGCATATTGAATACGAACGTCGCGTCCTCAACGAGCCCGGCTGCAACCGTGACGTCGACGAACTGGCCGTCGTCGATTTGATGGAACAGTCGCAAGGGTGTGAGATTGTCACAACTGTCGTTGTCCTGACAGCAGCAGTCCGTGGCGACGGCGAGATCGAGCAGCCCGTCGGCGTCGTAGTCGAACCAGAGGGCAAGCCGGGACCTGTCGATTGAGGCCAAGCCGACGAGGCCGGCGATTTCCTCGAACTGCCCCGTCCCGAGATTGCGATACAACTGGTCGGGTACTCCGGCTGCGTTGGGGACGAAGATGTCGATGTCGCCGTCGTTGTCGAAGTCGGCGACCGCCGCACCCCCACCGAGCCAAGCCGCCATGGCAAACGGTTCGATTCCGCGCTGATCACCAACCTCCACGAACTGGATTTGGGCGTTGGCATGGTAAGATATCGCGCACCAAACGACCACGATTGCGCCGAACGGTACGAGTCGTGGCGAGATCGGCATGGGGGGCTTCCTCCGGGGCGCGGCGCCCGCGCAATATTCGAGTCTCATGGGTTTTCAAATGCCGCCGCCGAACCCGCGGTGCCATCACCC
>JAJDDS010000735.1 GCA_029260195.1 Phycisphaerae bacterium | reverse complement strand
GCGAGCGCCCCGTTCGCCAGCCACCCGCTGCGGAATGACCGCCCCACCCATCGCTCCTTGTTGTTCATAATCAGCAGCGTTAATGCCAGCAGCGGCATGAACAGCGAGCCCAGTATCGCGTAGGCTAGCTGCGCTCGCTGCAACTCCATCCACAGCAGCGGCAACGGCACCGTCGCCAGCGCGGCCAGATACCAGCGATACGCGGGCGTCTCCGCCAACTTCATCGTCCGCCGCCGATCCTCCGGCACGTCACGCACGATGGCTGTGAAGTCGGCGAACAGGTACGGCACGCTCTGCCAAACGCCCAGCAAGCTCGAAAACACCGCTCCCCAAAAGCCGATTAGAAAAACCCAACGACCCGCCGGCCCCATCACGGTCGCCAGTTGCTCCGCCAGATCCACCACCAAGTTCGCCCCCTTCGCGATCTCGATCCGCGAACCGATCTCGATCATCGACACGCCGAACAACGCCGTCATCGCATACGCCACTCCGAGATCAACCCTGCAAACACGAACCCCCTCCGCCCCCGTTCGCCCCTCCTCACGAATCCAGTAGCCATACGACAGCAGCGTCACGGTTCCCCCCACGCCACCCAGGATCCCCAGCACCCATCCCGTCCCCCCGGGCGGCATCGTCGGTCTCACCAGTCCCGACGCGACCGCCGCCCAGTCCGGGCCGATCCCGACAGCCGTCACCATCACTGACACAAACATCACGCCGATGCACGCCGGCATGATCTTCTCGAACAACCGGAACCCCCCGACCCAGACCAGTCCCAACCCGGCTGCGGAGTGAATCATCCCCCAGAGGATCTTCGACGTACCAGCCTCACCCCCGATCGACCACAGTGCTGTCGCCCCAACCCCACACGCGTTGATCAGCGCCCCAGCCGTGAAGAACGACCAGATCAGAAGATAGACCAAAAACGCCCACTGAATCCATCGGCCCAGATGGGTTGCCCACCCTTCCAGGAGTGTTGTTCCGGTGGCCATCTGCCACCGGGCGATGCCCTCATTCAAAAACCACTTGACCGCTGCCCCCGCCGCCGCCGCCCACAGAATCGTCAACCCCAGCGCCGAACCGCCGAGACTGGCCGTCAGCAGATCCCCCGCTCCGACGCCGGTGGCAGCCACCAGCACCCCCGGCCCCAGCATCGCCAGCCACGAGACTCGTCCGGGCTGTTTCATTCAAGCTCTCGCGCCGTCTCTTCCGTTTCCTGAGGTCCTCGTCAGTCGGTCTTCCCGAACCGCAACATGTAGTTCTCCTCCAGAAACGGTGTCGGAACGTCTTCGAGCAACTCAAATCCGACGGCGGACACCTCACGCACCACCTCATCTTTGCCCGCGCGCACGTGCCCGATGATCCACTCTCTGCTCACTCCCGGTTCGCGTTTGAAGTCGATAATCACTACTTGTCCCCGCGGCCGCAGTGCTCGGTGAATGGATCGCATGCTGCCGCGCGGATACTCGAAGTGATGGTATGTATCGCACACAAAGACAAGGTCCACGGACTGCGCGGGGAGTTTCACGGAATCCTCTTCACACAAGACCGTCTTGACATTGGTCACTCCCGCATCAGCCATCCGATCCAAAATCAGCTCCAGGAATTCCGGCGTAATGTCCACGGCATACACCAACCCCTCGGTCCCGACAGCCTCGGCGAACAGTTGGGCCATGAACCCTGTCCCCGCGCCGACGTCAGCCACTTCCATCCCCGGCGCTACTCCGACGGCTGCGAGGATTCCGTCGCGCTGCTGATAGATCTCCCGACTCTCCGACTCGAACCGGGCTGTCCATTTGTCGACGTCCGCGTTCTTGTACGAGTCGTTGATCCCCGGCTTGACGCTTTTCTCGTGACACCCGACGGCTCCGAAGCAGGCAATCACCAACATGCTTCCGAGTGCGGAGCGTAAGCGACGGGTCCAGTTGTGACGATTCATCTCGATCTCCAATCAAGGCGTCCACGACGCAATCGCGAATTCAGAATGCCGAATACCGAACAGCGAATCGCGAAACCGGTCGGCCGTCAACCCTCGCCCCGCCGCAGCTGCCGATCCGGGTGCATTTCAAGATTGGTCACGAGGTGTCGGCTGGAGGTGGATCCGGTGGAAGGGTTTCGTTGACGATGGACGGGTCGCTCTCGATCAGCGGCGACTGCTCCGCCAACATCACGGTCGACGTCATCCGTGGATTGCTCGACAACGACGGCGGACTTTTCGGGGATATTGCCGTAACCGACAGAATAGACGACGGAATCATCAGAGTCCGCGGCGCCGTTCATCGGACCGCGATGATAGACATCGCTGATATGGTGACTGCCGGGGCGGATGACAAAACTGTCCTCATTCTTACCGAGGCGGTGCCACCTGGTTCGTTCGACTTCGCCGGGACGCTCCTGCTCCAAAGCGGGATCAAGCAACACCAAATCGTGGAAATAACGGGGAGGTTGACGGGACTGGTGAATCTCAACGGGCAGGACGTAGGAGGAGGGTTGACGCTTGCGGGCGGTGGCGGGCGCGTCGCGAACGGAGGGACAATCACGGGTTCCGGTTTCGTACTTCCCGTGGGCGCGGGGATCACCACATCCGGCGCTCCCGGCGATGGGTTCTCCGGAGAGATGGCGGGCAACATTGTTGTTGGAGGGGCGTGCTGGCGACGGCTGACATCACGATAGAAGGAGAACGGACGGGAAACGTGACAGTGATGGGTAGTCTGCAAGGGGACGTCATCGTGGGTGTTGACGATCTTGATGACGATGGGCGCATCGTCGGGGACATGCATGTACTGACGGACATGAGTGGAATACTCAATGTGGCATCTGATGTTCTCGGCGACATTGATGTGGACGGGAATGTCGCCGTCGGGGCAGCTCTGAATATCGGCGGCGGATTACGCGGCGGGCGCGTGATGGTCGACGGTCTCCACGACGGACTGCTCTCGATCGACGGCGCGACCGGGACGCTGTCGCTCATTCACCTACTCGGCGGGCTTGGATCGAGCGGCGAGGTTCGGATCAACGACAGTGAGTGCAAGTACAACGCCAAGGGCGACATCCGGGTTGGCTCGACGGTGACGCTACCACCCCTGTCGCCGGTCGCCTTAGATGGGTGCATCGACGTGTTTGATTGCGACCCGAACGTCTGCTCGGCATGCACGGGGGGAGGATCGCTCATCGGCGATGTGACGGTCGTTGGATGTCATGATGCCGGCGACACGTTGGCCATCTGTGCGGAGGGCGGAACGGTCGGCAGCGTGACGCTGGTCCAAAGCCTTCGCGTACCCGCCGACGCAACGGTCGATAGCAGTTGTCCCGCGTGCGCGTAGCGCGAATTGCAGCAGGGGCGATGCGCGGACGGACCCCGACGGCGTCGGTTCCTGGCTCCTCGCCCGCTCCCCGGCGAGTGTAAGGTCAAGCGCCGTCGGTAGTTGGATCAACCGCCGCAACGGCCTCCCCCGCGGCAACGACACCCCCGAAATTGCTCATCGAGTCGTAAGGCATGCAACGTGCTCGGTTTCCGGACTTTTTTGGCAGAAAGTTTTCGCTTCGCCTTCCATCATGCCGATGCTATAGTTCTATTGTCCAGCGAGGATTCTGCGGTGTACGGCAGGAAGCCTAATTGGGTTGAACCGAAGAGACTGCTCGTGGAGGTTGGAATTCGACTTGCAAAGACGAGCCCGCTACGACGGGAGGTCCGCGTAACCGACCAACCGCCCCCTTGGCAACAAGGGTTCGACCAGTTCCCTTCCACCGGCACGTTGCGGATTCCTTGATTTGGACATGGACCACGGGCCTGTCGATCATCGGCAGGCCCTTTTTTGCGCGCGAGAGAGTCGCCCGGTGTTTTCGCTCGCCACCTGACGACACCCGTGGCTGAGGTTACAATGGGCGCGTCATGAAAAACGTCATACTGTTCGAAGATGCCGGGTTCGCGAACCTCCTGCCCATCCTCTATTGGCGGTCGGTGTTCGAGGTGCGTTGCGGTCGCGGGACGATGGTTGACCGCATCACGCACGCCGTCGGCGCAGGCCCGACCGGTCTGTGGACCCGCGCGTGGATCGCTCCCGTCGCAGCCGAGCGCCTCAATCTCCCCGTCAATCAGCCCATCAAACCGGGTGACGTGCTCGTCAATGGCCGCTGGTTTCCTGATGACAAGGTCACGCTGGTTGAAGGGCCCCTCGTGGCTACCTGTGACGGAGACATCGCGCACGTCGTTTGCGATGAGAGGCTTGCTGAACAACTCGGCCCCGAGCACTTCCTCGACCCCGATGGTCAGGCTGAGTGGCTCGACGCCGCCCCCAAGATCGAGGCTACGGGGTCGATGATTCGCTACCCCTGGGACATTGTGAACAAGAGTGCGGAATCGCTCGCCGTCGATTGGGATCCGTCGAGCGCCGGTGTCGCGGGCGACGTTCACCACGAAGCCATCCTCATCAACACCGACACCATTCGGATCGACGACGGTGCCGTCATCGCCGCCACGGCTGTTATCGACGCGACCGCGGGCCCCATCGTTATCGAGACCGGCGTCACGGTTGGTCCCCACGTGACCATCACCGGCCCGGCACACATCGCCGCCCGCTCGGTCGTCAACCCCGGCGCGCACATCCACGGCGGGACGTCCATTGGGTCTGGCTGCAAGATTGGCGGGGAGATCGATGCCTGCGTCTTCCAGGGTTACGCGAACAAGCAACATGACGGGTTCTTGGGCCATTCGTTCGTCGGCAACTGGGTCAACCTCGGGGCAAGCACCGTCAACTCCGACCTCAAGAATACCTACAGCTCGGTCCGGGTTCTCATCAACGGGGAACCTGTCAACACCGGTCAACCCTTCGTTGGCGCGATCATCGGCGACCACACGAAGACCGCCATCCGAACCACGATCCCCACCGGCGCCGTCATCGGATTCGCCGTTAACGCCGCGTGTGGCAGGACATTGCCCGCCTTCGTCCGCTCGTTCTCATGGCTTACCGACCGAGGTCTCGACGAGGGGGATCCCGACCGCCTCGTCGCAACAGCCGCGACGGCCATGCAACGGCGACAACAAGACCTGACTGAGGCCGAGTCGGCGCTGTTCGCGAAACTCCCGCAGATCGTCGCCTACTTCGAACCGGCGATCGCCGCCCAGAAACAGGCGTTCAAGGCTGCGTCCGCGCCCGACCCCAGGCGCATCGCCCAACCCGAAGGACCGACGATACAATGACCACGCTGCGACGGTGCGGACTAAAGACCGGTATCCGCGCTTTCCGATGTTTCCAACGGGAAATCGAACATCAATGGTCGTTGCCCCGTGTGACGGCTGCGGACAGGAGTTTTCGTCAAGTGCTCAAATTCGCCCTCGCGTCGCTGCTTTCGGTTGCGTGTCTTGCGAGCACGTCCGCCTGCGACGTTTCGATCCTGCTGAACCAGACCGCGTCCTTTGGTCCCGACGGCGCCACCGCGCTTGCGGGTGCCCCCATCTCTTCCGGCGCCCGTGGTTCAATCCGCGTGGTGATCGAAAACAACACGCCCTTCCGGGCGATCTTCTCCGCCGGTGTTTTTGACAATACTGACGAGAGATCTTCGCCACTCTTCTTCCAGTTCAGCCCCGACAGTCAGATCATCGGCGCCAATTCTCAAGCCACCCTCGAGAACAACGGCGACTCCGGCATCCTGGTCCTTCCGTGCGCCCGCGTTTTCTCCGTCGGCAGCCGTTCGCTCATCAACCTCATCCGGGAAAACCCCGGCGCCTTCGAGCCCTTTGTTGACGAAGCTGCCATGCTCGACGGCGTGGGCTTCTCCAGCATCGGACTCAGCTCCGATCAAGCCGACCAACCCATTGAGGGATTCGCCGCCGGCTTTGAATCGCTTC
>JAJDDS010000734.1 GCA_029260195.1 Phycisphaerae bacterium | reverse complement strand
TCTTGGGGACTACATAACGAATGGTCGGCCTTTCCGCCATGATAGCAAACTCCAATCCCAACACTGCGTGCTGTCCAGGCATTGACAGGAGGGCATACGACTGCCCGATTTCAGTGACCTTCCCAGCGAAAGTGACACTCGACTCTCGCATCGCAATTCTGCTGATCGCCGATCAAAGCACTTCTCGGTCAACGCTGCGCGATTCATGGACGCCGAGTGGCAACCACCGTATGTGCATTCTCGTCCACGATTCTGAATCCGTGGCGATGCATAACAACATCAAACTGCATCGCCTCTCTGGAATCACCGTGAAACTCTATCGCGATGGTACGTACTCGCGAGAGCCAGTCAACGTCTCCCGCGAACAGATGCACTTCGGATCCTTCGATGTCAACCTTGAGTAGGTCAATCTGATCAAAGCCGGATTTGTCCAGGAGGTCGCGCATGGAGTAACCATCAATCTCGCCACGCCCATCGTCCCGTACCGAAAACCTACTGAATCTCTCTGCACCCTGATCGCGATCCCCCCCCAGCTTTGTTCTATGAGACCAGAGAGCGCCGCCGAACAAAGTGCAGCGTCGCTTCTTGCACGCGAGGTTCCGTTGCAGCATGCGAAACGTATCTTGATTTGCCTCAACGGCAAATACCCGGCTGCCAGGGAAGGCTGCCAAGAAGTACAAACTGGCAAGGCCGATATTCGCCCCGAGATCCACCGTGGTCTTGCACTCGCCCGCACAGCCGACCACATCGCGATACACCTCGTCTACGAGGATTTCTTTTAGAGTCAAGCGATCGGACCCTCGTGCGCGAATGGAGAAGGATGCTGTGAATGGATACTTTGATTTAAGTCGCAAGATCCCCCGCCTAGCGGACGTCCGAACCATCAAGCAGTACCTGATACTCGATACCGTCGTCAGGTATCTCGACCAATGCCCGACTTGCCGCAGGAACTGAGCGCCTCTCATCAATAGGCCTCCTCTATGGAATTGTGCGTGGAAGGGATCATCGTTGTCGGCTTCCGCGGCAAAGCGAAATGACTTCAAGTACAGGGGGGGCGCCCCGAGCAAGAGCGCTTGATACTAGCAGATAGACTATTGACGTTATCGCAACGCCAAGCATCAGACCGGATACTCCAGTCGAGTATCGTGGGAGCCCGTTCGTGAAACCTGCCAAGACCACACCGGTGGATGCCGTAGCCAGCGCGGGGTGCCACATCGCCGCCACTATCCCACCAACTGGGACTGGCGTCGGTCTGGAGGCGTACCACATGGACGGAAACGTTAGCAGGAGCATGCACAGGGCATAACTGGTTGCGACGCCGATCGCACCGTACGGCAGACCAATGAGAAAGGAGCCGACCAGAATCACAGAGGAGAACACTCCCCAACGCAGCATTCTGTCCGCGCGCCCGTTGGAAATGTACAACCAACTACACGTGCTCACTGTGGGCTGCACAATGGCCGCGACTCCGAGCATTCGGAAAATCGGAGCGGCCTCCGCCCACTGATTGCCGAGCGCCAGCAAGACGATTTCGTCGGACATGAGAATCATGAACGCAACCGCGGGCATAGTGAGGCCCGCAACGAGTGAAACGGCCTTAAGGAAGTATCGTCTGTATCGCTCCGGATCGTCCTGCAAGCGGCTCAGCGTCGGAATCGCGACTGCGGAGACGGGGCCGGTGATTTGCCGCACAGGCAGCAGAAGAAGAGCGTAGGCTTTGCTGTAGAGGCCTAATTGGGCCGTTCCCCAGACTTTTCCGATCAACAAGTTGTCCAGATTGCGAGCGAAGTAGTTGACGAACTTGAAGCCGGTCAAGTTTCCACCAAAAGCCAGCATGCCCCGAACGCCGGAGCCGCGCCTCGGCAGGCCGGGTCGCCAGGCGCAAACGAGCCAAACGGCGACGGCGTTGGCGAAGGCAGATGCTATCAGGTAGTAGATTAGCGCCCAGACGCCGGCACCGGCGAGCGCTGCGGCGATGCCGACGGAAACACCGACCACGAGTACGGCGACCTGGATGGCGGCCAACGCCTTGAATCGCATTTGCCGTCGAAGCAGCGCCTGATGTTGGACGGTAAGTCCACCGAATATGAAGCTGGCGGCCAACGCGACGGTAAGCCAGAGCAGTTGCGGCTCACCGTAGAACCACGCCAGCGCCGGCGCAAGGGCCATCGCCACCAGCATGAGGACGGCGCTGAGCCCGACGTTGATCCAGAACAACGTGCTGACCTGCTCATGCGTGATCTGCTGTCGTTGGACGGTGGCCATCGACAGGCCGAGATCTTTGAACTGCTCGACGAAGCCAGTGACGACCGTGATCATCGCAAGCAAGCCGTAATCCCTCGGCGTCAGAATCCGGGCCAGCACCATCGTGCCCCCGAATTGGATTGCCTTGCTGGTGAGTTGGCCGCCCACCGTGAAAACGCCGCTTCGTAGCGCTCGGGTCTTGAGATCGGCGCCGAGATGAGAGGTATCGAAAAACCGATCCCGGGCCGATGCATCGGGGCCCATCTCGCTCGCAGTGGCCACCTCCGACGCCGTTGAAGTGGCATCGGATCCGCTTGAAGCAGGAGAGCGCTGTTGCGAACTCAAGGGGCCTTGTTTGGTAACACTCATTCGCCAAATCCGATCGTGCGTGGCGACTCTGGGCATGGGGCTTGCGCAACCGAAAAATGCCCGAGCCGACTCATTGCACGACGTCTCGCCGACAGGCGCTCATTTCGACCCCAGACCTTCCAACCCCACGAACCAGAGAAATTCCCTCGCGCAACGACCGGCCGCGCCGGCAACGGTCGGGAAACCGCCGATTCCGCGAGGATGGCGTTCTATCCATCGGCCATCGGCTCTCCCGCCTGCATGTCCGAGAAAACCGCCCCTCCGTTCCGGGTAGCACCGCGCCGCGCCCTCGTTGGATCCTCAGCTCGCCCAGGCACCCGCGAGACGCTACGCGCGGCACGCCCGTCGCGGGCACAGCCCACCGCTCCCATCGCCCGTCGGCGATTCCGATAGCATGAACATATCGGCGTATAACGAGTCTCCCAGTGCTTCACTGACACCCAGGTCAACGCGTGGCACTCCACCTGGACGCGACGACGGCGCGCAACCGACTATCCGGACACATGTCCGGCTACGTTCTACTGAACGACACCCTGCGGTCGCTTCACCGCACGCGACACAATCGAACGAGCCATTCCACGCACCGGCACCCTTGCCACTGGAGCGGTACGCGATGACCGCAAAACCCAAAACTTCAGTGCCACTCCAACGAGGCAAGCTGTGGGTAGAATATTCTCTCGAGGCCAGAGACTCTGTCCCGACATCGCCATCACCGTGAGCGGTAGAACACTCACCAAACACAGGCTGCCGGCTAGTCTCGCGGTCGGATCGCGCGGATCGCGGCTCATGACGACCGCGATCCACAGGACTCCGAGGATCCCCATACATATGACCGAAAACGCCACGACCCCACCGTCACACAGTAGCTCCAAGTATGCATTGTGCGGATGAGTAGGACACCGCGCTTCAGTGGGGAGGATTCGCTCATACATTTCCGTACGCAAGATGCACAGGCGTCCAGCACCAATAACAGGCGATTCGGCTATCTGCGCGTAGGCCGCTGGCCAAATAAATGTCGTCCGTCCTGCCGTAATCGAGTCCCAGTCGTTGGTCTGCCCGCCGGACACGTCCGCGATGTCGACGCCGGTCAAGATCCGTGCGGGCACCGTCGGCACGAAGATACACACAGCGACCGCAGCCGGAACTAGGAAAAACAGGATTCTCCGCCAGCAGACGATCCCCACCACAAGCGCTGTCACGACAAAGGCCGCGTACCCGCCGCGGGAGTGACAGAGCATGACACTTAGAATCATCGCCGCAGCCGTTCCCAGCGCGCCGACCTTGAGCCACTTGCGGCTGGCCACTCGGAAATACATGAGCATGCACCATGCGGCTTGCGTCATGATTAAGGCCATGTCGTTCGCGTGTAACCCGGTCTGCCTGTGGATGCGGCGTCGCTTGGACATGTAGCCCTCTTCGTCAAACAAAGTCCACAGAGGGATATTCTTGATTACGATCAGCGCGAAGAGTATACTCATGATCCCCAGGGACGCCAAAATCATCCAGAAGCCGCGCCGCGACTGCAGTCCCATGTATATCAAAAACGCCGGCACGAGGTACTTGATGGGGTTGATCAAGTATTCCACCGTGAACCCGCCGAACGTCCCGAGGTCCGAGCGACCCACGGGGCCGGCGATGGCGTCGATGTCCACGACGCCCTGGAACCAGGAGAACCCGATCAGGGCTACGTACGCCATGACAAGGGCGGTGGCGATACCGTTCAATTTGGGCCGGTGCGTCCCCCCGTGCCGCTGCAACATCCACATCAGCGTCGTCCACAACAGCATCACGTTGGTCGGATTGAGTCCTGTAATGCCGCCCATCGATCGCGGCATGTCCTCGTGCTGGGCGAGTGCGGACAGAGCGATATAACCGCAGATACCAAAGACCCAGTCTCGCGTGCTCTTGATGAGCACGGCCGCGATCAGGATGTACATTATGTAAACGCGCATGGGTCGTTCACCCTACCGATTGGGCCGGAAGACCGCCTTGGTCCGACGGCTGAGGTTTCGTCGACGCCGCCGATTCCGGATTGCGGAAACAGGCGTGGATCATGTGCCGCAAAAAACCGAGGCGATCGTACCGCCGGACAACGCGATCGAAACAGACGGCCACCCGGTACGCCACCGCGGAAAACATGAAATACACCGGATGGTGCGACACGTGCCGCACCCAAACCGGGTCGAGTCCCGCCCGTTCCGCATGCCGGCGCAACGCGCCAGGAGAATTGGCCCGATAAAACACCGGGAACGTGTCTTCCTCATTCGTGCCCGTAGCGATTCGGTTGACGATCTTACGCAACCAGTGCGGCATCCAACGCGCCACAATGATCGGCGGAAAGTACTTGTTGACCGTCGCAGTCAGGACGTGCCCCCCAGGCTTCAGCACCCGGCGACATTCCAGCAGAAACGCCTCCGGATCCGCCAGATGTTCCGCCACGTCCGCGCTCACCACCACATCCACACTCTGCGACCGCAGCGGGATATGATGCCCGTCTCCCCGCAACAGCAGCCGCCCAGATCCCAACTCTGCCTGCGCCGCAATTTCGAAATCCAACCCAACGGATCGGCCATAGTGAGCGCACACGCGCCGCAAGAATGTTGCATCACGGCCGCAGCCAATCTCGAGCAGAACCGCGTTCTTCGAGCCCAGCGTTTGAATGGATCGCTCCAACAGAGTCCTAGGCCAGACATCGCGGGGATACACTCGATCCCGGATGGCTCGGCACGCCTGACGCGAGGATGGCGGCGGGGTTTTCATCATGCGACCGGCTCCTGTTCCGGGCGCGCCTGTTCGGGGACAATTTCGGCGCGGTCCCGCTCTTCTCCGAGAACGGCGTTCGTCTGAACTTCCTGCGTCACGCCCGACGTCAACGCCCGGCCAATCTCAGAACTACAGCGCGCCGTCGCCACACGCAGACGCCCCTTGACCTGCTCGCAAGTCTCCAAGACCTCGACCTGCTGGACGCGCTGCCGTACCCGCCGAACGTTGTCCGAACGCGTCGCAGCCTACTGAACCGGGTTCATGCTAGCCTTATTCACTTTCATCCATCGCACGCCTGAGGTTGGGACGAGAGAAGCGACTCTCGAATCGCGAACGTGGCCAGCGTGCAGCGGACCGCGTCGAGAAACGGTAACGCGGAATCGTCGCCCGTGTGAACCGCACGGACGAACGCGGCCAGCTCCCCCGCATGTCCCTTCCCCGAGCCCCCGGGCTTAACCGTTTTCGTACGACCACCGGAAGCCAACCGCGCGCAGTGCCAGTTTTCAATGAGCGCCGTTCGTCCTTGTCCGAAAACTTCGACGCGCTCTTTCTCAAACTGCGGATCGCCGTTGGCGACGTAGATCAACGTGCCCAGCGATCCGTCTGACATCTTGAGCGTCACGACACAGTTGTCGTTTTGCCCACCCGCGATCGTTCCGCCGATCATCTCGCAGTACGTCCGTTCCGGCGGATGGCCGCAGATGAACTGCATCAGATCGACAAAATGGCATCCCTCGCTCACGATCCGCCACCCACCCTCTTCCGCATCCTGATACCACGAGTCCGATTTGATCTCGCCAGCGTTCACGCGGCAGACCATCTCGATCGGGCTCGAACGCGCTATGAAAAAATCACGAACCGCTGCGCTCAGCGGGCTAAAACGCCGGTTGAATCCCGGCATCACGATGCGCCCCGTCTCGTTCCGCGCAGCCACCACTTCGTCCAACTGCTCCGCATTCAGCGCAAGCGGTTTCTCCACAAATACATGCTTCCCCGCCCGCATCGCCTCCGCCGCGAACCGCGCGTGCGTGTCGTGCCGCGTCGCGATCACGACCGCGTCGATCGTGTCATCACCCAGCAACTCCTTGTAGTCGCTGGCGCAGTACTCGAACCCGTGACGCCCAGCCGCGTTCTTCGCGCTCAACCCGCCCGCCGAGCATATCGACCGAAACCGCGCATCCGCATTTCGCTTGAGCGCCGGGATGATCGTCCCCGTCGCGAAGTTCCCCGCCCCGATCATCCCAATCCCAACGCGATTCTTGGATGCCCCCACTCCTCCGCGAACCGGCTCCGCGATCACCACCCGTCGCTCCGGCGAGGCGTCCGGCGGATACTCGAACAACATCCCGCCGGGATAGTTGGCCGGCGCGTCGTACAGCTTCTGATACGCCGACGCCGCGTCGTGGAACGGAAACACCCCGCTCCTCAAGTCCCCCGGACGCACCGCACCACGCTTCACCAACCTAGTAAACTCCCGCAGATTCTCCCGCTGAGTCCAACGGACGTACCCCACCGGATATGCGACGCCTTTCTGCTCGAAATCCCGGTCGTAACGCCCCGGTCCGTACGAACGCGACATTACCACCGACAGCTCCTTGTCGTAGTACGTCTGCCAATTCGCCTCTACCGGGACCATCCCCACCACAACAACCTTGCCACGGTCTCGCAGGACTTCACCGGCAAGGTCCATCGGGTCGGTACTCTTCGTGCTCGCGGCGATGTACGCCACATCCGGACCGATCCCGTCGGTCAAACGCGATATCGCGTCCCGAATGCCAGCGTCGTCCCGCGTCAGCGCCACGTCCGCCCCGCACGCGCGCGCCAGTCTCACTTTCGTCGGATCGAGATCCACCCCGATCACCCGGCACCCCGACGCCTTCAGCAACTGCACCGCCAGCAGCCCCACCAATCCCAGGCCCACCACCAGCACTGCGTCGCCCAACGCTACCTGGCCCTGACGAACCCCGTTCATCGCGATCGCACCCACCGTCGAGAACGCCGCGTCCCGGAGTTCCACCCCGTCCGGAATCCGCACGCACAGATTGCGCGGCACGAACACGAACTCCGCGTGACATGCGATTCCCTCACCCGCGCATGCTACCCGATCACCGATCGCCAACTCGTCGATCCCGCCGCCGACTTCCACGACCGTTCCCGCCAGGCTGTACCCCAGCGACGTGAGCGCGCTCAAACGCTCCTTGACCTTCTCGTACGTCTCCATGACCCCGACCTGCTTGACGCTTTGCAGAACCTGCCGCACCTTGTCCGGACGAGCCTTGGCCATCTGCACCGGGTTCATCCGAGCCTGACTCACTTTCATCCGCTCGGTCCCAGTGCTCACAAGCGAATACGCCGCCCGCACCACGACCCCCCCCGGCCAGCATATCGGCGCCGGTACCTCCTCAAGGCGAAGCTCACCGGTCTTGTAATCCTGCACAACCTGTTTCAATGGCCACCTCCATCGCTCGGCACATCCAGGATGACGCGCATATGTTTACCACTCAGCGTCCGCTGCAACTCCGGACGAACCTCCAACGTCAGTTCGACCTGCCGCTGAAGGCGGTCCGTCGCCTTTTGCATCACGCGCGAGCGCTGCGCCTCGCTCAAGCCATCAATCGCAACCACCCGCAGCACCGCCCGGCCCCTCTCGCTTTGCAGGAACTGATACCCCGCCACCCCATCAAACGTGTCATCATGCACGTTGAACGCCGTCATCGAAATCGTCGACCCGTCACCCGCAATCAAACCCCCTTGCGGCCAGCGACCCTCGATCTCGCTCAGAATCGGGTGCTCCCGACCGCAATCGGTGCAACGCTCCCCCTCATACCTCCCGAAATCTCCTGTGCGATAGCGTATGAACGGCTGAACGTCGTTGATGAAGCTAGTCCCCACGATCTCACCCACCTCGCCGGGAGTCGTCACGCGCCTCCCCTCCTTGTCCAACAATTCGAAAAACCCGTACGTCGGCCAGACGTGATACAAGCTTCCATGCTCGCACTCCGACGCCAGCACCAGCTTCTCCGAATGCCCGTACCACGAAAAGAAACGCACCCCGAATACCCGCTCCACCACCGCTCGATCCTCGGGATACACCATCTCCGAACCGGCCAATACACCTCGGATGTTCCGCGGCGCAGCCAGATTGTTCCGCTCGATGAACCGCGCGAGCGACGACGACGACGACGGATAAGCGTGGAGATAGCACGGCCCGACCGTGGCCATGTGCTCCACGTATCGCCCCATGTTCTCCTCGCTCATGTGGAAATTACTGTAGTAGTGCCGACGAAGCACCGGATCGTACGAATGCCGCAACCCGTTACGATCTTCCGGAACGACTTGACCCCGAATCACCACCTGCGTCATGTTCGCGTCGTACCCACACCGCTCCCAGCTCGCCACCAGGTACGCGTATTCCGGTGCCGACCGGTCTGCCCCAATGTAGAAGCGCAACGGCTCACCGGTCGACCCACCCGTCGACACGATGTCGACCCCCGGCGAGTTCGGCGCGACCGCGCACATCTCCTCAAGGTTCGCACGCACCGTGTTCTTGTCCATCGTCGGCAGCGCCGCGAGATCCTCCGGCGACCCCAGATCACCCGGCTTGAAACCAGACTCGTCGAACACCCGCCGCCAGTACGCCGACTTCGCCTGCGCCAGCGAGCACATGCGACGCAACTCCCGCGTCTGATACGTTCGCGCACGCTCTGCGGGCCACCCCTGCGACGCGCGCGCGAATTCCAGATGTTTGCGAAACCGCGCGCCCAGCAGGTAGGGCACCGGTACCCGCCCAAGCACCACGCCCACCGCCGACTTAACCGACGACGGCGCGCTCTCCCACAGGTTCTTTCTCGAATTCGCTTTCTGCATGCTAACTCGTTCGCGATTGCTGCTCGCGCGCCGGAATCCCCGTAACCGTCACACCCGGTGGTACGTCACGAACCACCACCGCGTTCGCACCCACCGACGCGTTCTCGCCAACCTCGATCGGACCCAAAACAACCGCCCCGGCGCCGATACACGCCCCGGCGCGAATGCGCGGATGACGCCGACCGCCCGCAGCCGAATCCACCGCCCCCAGCACCACGTGTGGCATTAAGATCGCCCCCGCCTCCACAATCGACGTCTCGCCAACCACCACACCTATCGTGTGCGGTATCAGCGCCGACGCCGATACCTGCGCCGACGGGTCTATGTCCGCTCCCGTAAGTATCCGATTCAACATCTGAACCACCCGACCAGCCCCGCGCAAACGACGCATACACAACCAACGCGCCAGTCCGTGCAGGCGCAGACACCAACGCGATGTCGCGCCGAGGCACACCCCGA
>JAJDDS010000733.1 GCA_029260195.1 Phycisphaerae bacterium | reverse complement strand
CCCAGCATGCACGCCGCTCTGCTGCGGGACAAGTCCGCCGATCCCGCAACGTTTGCCGGTTTCCACATGCTGGTCAGCGGCGGCGAACCGCTCCCCGACACCATCGCGGATGCGTTTCGGGAGCGGTTCGGGGCTGAGCTGCTGGAAGGCTACGGACTCACCGAAACGTCACCGGTCATCTCGATCAATCCACCTGGCGAGAACCGTCGTGGAACCGTCGGCAAACTCCTTCCCGACGTGTCCGTGCGCATCGTCTCCGATGACGGAAGCGATGCGGGCGTGGGCGGTGAGGGCGAGATCCGCGTCAGGGGACCCGGCGTGATGCGTGGCTATCACAACCGCCCGCGCGAGACCGCTTCCGTGCTCGATGCCGACGGCTGGTTCGCGACCGGCGATATTGGGAAACTCGATGCCGACGGATACCTGAGCATCACCGGGCGCCTGAAGGACATGATGATCGTCGGCGGAGAAAACGTCTTCCCCCGCGAGATCGAAACCGTCCTGGATCAGCACCCGTCCGTCGAGGAGTCCGCCGTCGTCGGGATCGCCGACAAAAACCGGGGCGAGGTACCCCTCGCGTTCATCATCCTCAAGCAAGATCAACAGGTGGACGACAACGAAATCCGAGGGTTCGCGCGTCAGCACCTTGCCAGCCACAAGGTTCCGCGCCAGATTCGCATTCTCGACGAACTCCCCCGAGGACCGACCGGCAAGGTTGCCAAGCGACAACTCAAGGATCGCCTAGCGACGGAAGCCGCCGCCCCGCACTAGGAATCTTGTAACTCTTTATGCAACAGGTATTTACGTCCCGTCTCGCCGCGATTCATGAATTCTCCCGTGTCGGTTTCGCGGCTCCGCATTTCGCGCAAAGTCACACCCCTTGTCAGTTCCCGTCGCGGTCCGTATGATTGCCGCATTATCGAGCGCCCCGGTTCGGGCGCCGAGTTACCGTCGCAGTCACCGGGGCTGGTTCGCAAGTTTGGCGAGACGCAATGACTGAGATCGACAAGGAGTTTCTCGACATCCTGGTTTGCCCCCAGACCAAGGCCTCTTTGGTGCAATCCGGCGAGTGGCTTTATTCCACGGATCCGGAAACGCGATTGCGTTACGCGATCCAGGATGGCATCCCCATCATGCTGGTCGATCAGGCGGAAACGGTAAGCGTCGAAGAGTTTGAAGAGGTTGTTGGAAGCGCGGCGAAGCGCTGAAGGACTGGCATGGGCAAAACAGAACGAAAGACTCGCTTTTTCCATACATCGCAGCGGTTCCCCGAGCGGGCGAAGAAGAGCTGGGAGGGTCCGTTGTTGGACTACAAGGAAGTCGAACTCCTGCGGAAGTTTCTCACATCGAGCTGCAAGATCATGTCGCGGAAGCGCGCCGGAACCAGCGCCCGCGAGCAGCGTGCCCTTCAACTCGCCGTGAAGCGTTCCCGGTACATCGGCTTGGTCCCCTACACCAGCGCCTGACTCGCGCCGTTTCGTCGATCGAAGCTATTCGCGATCGCACGTCGACGCCCGCTTGAGTGGCGGCGCCGCTTCGGTGCGCGCCGGTTTGGCCCGTTTGCCGCTGGGCGGCGGTGCCGTCTACGCCGGGGAGCGATCGTGGGTGATTACGACGTCATCGTCATCGGAGGTGGACACGCCGGCGCCGAAGCCGCGCACGCGGCTGCTCGCCTCGGCGCAGACACCGCTCTGGTTACGATGCGTCGCGACGCCATAGGGCGCATGTCGTGCAACCCCGCCATCGGCGGACTCGGCAAGGGACACATGGTCCGAGAGATCGACGCGCTCGGCGGACTCATGGGGCGTGTCATTGATGCAACCGCCATTCAGTTCCGCATGCTTAACAAGAGCAAAGGCCCCGCCGTCTGGGCGCCGCGCGCACAAGCTGAGCGCGAAGGCTATGCGGTGGAATTGCAGCGTCTCCTCAACGAGACCCCCAACCTCGAAATCATCGACGGCATCGTCGAAGATCTGACGACATCCGACCGCACGAGTGTGTCGGACGTGACCCATCGCATCAACGGCGTCACGCTCGATGGCGGCCGGCGGTTACGCGGCCGGTGCGTCGTGCTCACCACCGGGACCTTCATGCGCGCGCTGATGCACTGCGGTACCAGCCAATCGCCCGGCGGGCGCGTCGGCGAACTCGCTTCAACCGGGATTAGCCCGAAACTCGAATCGCTCGGATTCGAGATAGGGCGACTCAAGACCGGGACGCCTCCGCGCATTCACCGCGATTCCATTAACTATGATTCTCTGGAACGCCAGCCCGGCGACACCGATCCCGAACCCTTCTCGTTCATCACCGACACCGTCGCGCGGCCGCAGGTTGACTGCTGGATCACCTACACGAGCGCACGCACCCACGCCCTCATCCGCGACCATCTGCATGAAGCGCCCATGTACACCGGCCAGATTCGCTCCTCCGGCCCACGGTATTGTCCCAGCATTGAGGACAAGATCGTCCGTTTCGCCGACAAACCGAGACATCAGCTATTCCTCGAGCCCGAAGGGCGCGACGACGAACGCATCTATTGTAACGGGATCAGCACGTCGCTTCCGGCCCCCATTCAGGAACGACTGATCCGGTCGATTTCGGGGCTGGAGCGAGCCGACATCCTCCAGCCTGGATACGCCGTCGAATACGATTGGATCCCCACGGACCAGATCCGCCCGACACTCGAAACCAAGCGCGTCGCCGGCCTGTTCCTCGCCGGGCAGATCAACGGAACGAGCGGGTACGAGGAAGCGGCGGCTCAGGGGTTGCTCGCCGGGGTCAATGCCGCCCGCGCCATCGACGGCCAACCACCGCTGGTCCTCGGGCGCGACCAAGCGTACATCGGTGTCCTGGTCGACGATTTGGTCACGCGCCCGCCGGACGAGCCCTACCGAATGTTCACGTCTCGCGCCGAGTACCGGCTGCTCCTGCGCTGCGACAACGCGGATCAGAGGCTGACGCCCGTCGGCCGAAGCGTCGGCCTCGTAGATGACGCCCGATGGGCCGTTTTTCGACGGAGAATGGACGAAATTCGCGACCTTAATGACCGCCTCGCGCGGCAATCGCGGGACGGAAGACCGCTTACGGACTGGCTGAGACGGACGGACGTCTGTGCCGAGGATTTGACCCGGTGGCTTGACGGTGAAAGTGTCAATGGTGTGGCACTACCAGCCGTGCGTCAGGTGCTCATCGACGCCCGCTACAGCGGCTATATCGCCCGGCAGCAGCGTCAGATCGATCGGTTTCGCAAACTCGAAACCATGACCATCCCCGAGCACACCGATTTCTCGTCCATCGGGGAACTGCGCCTCGAAGCCCGCGAGAAACTCGCCCGCATCCGGCCGACCACGCTGGGGCAGGCGTCCCGAATTAGTGGAATCAACCCCGCCGACATGACGGTTTTGTGGGTATTTCTCCGTCGGCCGTAATTCGCGAAGCAGTGCGTCTGAAAGCGCGACACGCCACCTAGCCAGAAACTCGTAATCTGTGAAATTCTATTATTTCACAAACGTGTGAGAGTGTGCGGTCCCTTCAGGTCCTCAAAGATGTCGAATCCCCGCTTGACAACTGAGCGTGGCAGACTGTACCGTGTGGAAAACATAGGGAGAATAGGGTAGTTCGTGGGGAAGATCGGGAAAAGGGGCGCGCCGGTTGGAAGAATGGTAAAAACCAACGACATCAAGTCGGTCTACACGACGGGCGAAGTCGCCAAAATATGCAGCATCAGTCAGCAGACGGTCATCCGCTGTTTCGACAGCGGGCGGTTGAGCGGGTTTCGAGTTCCCGGTTCGCGCTTTCGGAGAATCCCGCGCGATCGGCTCATCGACTTCATGAAAGCCAACGAAATCCCGCTGTCCAATCTCGAGCAGTCCATGAACCGCGTCCTGGTCATCGACGATGACCCGGAGATCGTCCGGCTGCTGTCCGATATTCTCGAGCATGACGGTCGGTTCGAGGTGAAGACCGGCGGTACTGGATTTGAAGCCGGCCTGCTGGCCCGCGATTTCCTTCCCGACATCATGCTCCTCGACTACAAGCTGCCCGATATCGACGGAAACGTTGTCTGCAAGAGCATCCGCGCTAACCAGCACCTGAGCCATACGCGCATCATCATCATCAGCGGCGTCGTCGATCGTGAGGAGATCAACGAGCTCATGAGCGCCGGCGCGGACGCCTTTATAAAGAAACCGTTCGATGTGAACCGGCTGATGGATGCCATCGGCGAGATGGTTCGCGTCTGAGCTAGATCGGCGCCCCCCCCCGGAAGCGCGCGCCGACGGCCACCAGGAGGAAGGGCGGAAGCGGCGATGATGGCGCAATCGTTGACCGAGGAACAGCGCGCGCCAGCTCCGGATCGCGTCGCCGCCGTGGTTCTCGATTCCCTGTCCCGACTCCCGACGCCCCCCGCGTGGATGACGGACCTCCCTGATTCGGATTCCCGCGCGCGGCGTCATGCAGCCACGTCCCTGGCGGGTTTCGCCGGCGGTGTTTTCGGGCGGCCCCTCTTCTCCCCGCTCGTGCGACGGCTGGACACTAACGGGCATTGGCGCCACGCCTTCGAGGTGGCAGCCATCGCCGAGGCGATCGACGCGCGATCGTGCGCCCGCGGCGACCCCACCGCGGTCTTCACCGCGGCGCTTCTCCACGACATCGGCAAGCTCGCCCTCGACCATTGCCTCCCCAAGTCCTACGCCCGCGTGCGTCGCGAAAGCGCCCATCGCCGAATCGCCCTGTCCCCTCTCGAGTGGATTCGGCTTGGTGTCGATCACGCTCGCGTGGGGGGGAGGGTCGCTGCCCGGTGGAACCTCCCCGAACGGATCGTTGACGCAATCGCCTTTCATCACGATGTGCCGACTTCGCCGCACGGCGGCGGAGATTCCGCGACGCTCGGTGCCAACGTTCGATTGGCGAACATGCTTTCCCATCGCGAGCCCGCCGGCCACCCCGATCGCCCGAGTCCGTGCATGCTCGAATCGACGTGTCGCCTGGCCGGGCTGTCACCGCAAGAGATGGACGCAGCCGTCGACGATGCTCTGGCGCGCAGCCAGGCGTTGTACGATTCTCTTGCTCCGTTGCTGACGGCTGACGGCGCGGGACGGTCGAGTGATTCGGCCCACGCTGCGCCGCGCGTCGCATCCGTGGCGACGTCGTTTCGTTCGCCACGATCGCGGTGGCTTGCGGCTGTGACCCGCTTCGCCTCGCGATCCTCTCCGGACGACAGCTCCGCGACGGTCTGCGCTCTCATCGTTGACGCGTGTTCGGAGGTCTTTGGAGCCGCCACGGTCGCAGCGTACGTTCGGGATCCACGCTCGGACCTGTACCATTGCGGTGTTCGTCACGACGGCGTGACCGATTCGACGATCCTGCTCCTTCCGCAGGGTACTGAGCCTGACGCCGAACGTTTCCTGCCCCACGTTGTTTCGCTAGTCGCACCCGCGCTCGGTCCACCGCCGCCGTCGGCGGACCCGGTGCTCGAGCGGTTTCGCCATCTTCTCGACGCCGAGTCGATCGTCATGCTCCCAATCATCCAAGGGAGAAGCCCCATCGGTGGTATCCTGTTCGACGCCGCATTGATCGCCGCCGATGACGCGGATGACGTTCGTGGCGGCATCGAAGCGCTGGCGGTGGCCTTCGGTGCGGCTGCGGGCCACGCGGTGCGACGTGCGGAGATCGGACGCGCGAGCGACGTGCTCGCTCAGGCCAATCAACGGCGCGTAGCGGACCGCACTCTGGACCCGGACGCCCGCGTCGCTGCGGTCATCGGCGAGACGGCTGCAGGCGCCGCCCACGAACTGAATACGCCGCTGGCGGTCATTTCGGGACGGGCGCAAGTGCTCGCCGCGACGACGGACGACGCGGACCGTCGCCGGGCACTCGAATCCATCTACGAGGCGAGTCACACCTGTAGCGAGATCGTCAACGAGCTGATGGCCTTCGCCAAGCCGGATCGGCCAGACCCGTCGTTGATAGTGCTGGGAACGTGGTTTGGCCGACTTTACGAGCGGTGGCGGGCACGTTCGTGGTCGACGGACATCAGCCTCACCGTCGGCTTTGCTGACCCGTCCCTTCGTGCCTGGGCAGACCCTGGGCAGATCGAAATCCTGTTCGATGGGGTGATCGCTAACGCCGTCGAGGCGATGTCCGGGAGCGAAGGCCGGTTGGTAATCAACTCGCCCTCCCGCGCGTCCGATGACACGGTGGTGATTGTGGTGAACGACAACGGGCGTGGGATGTCGAGCGACGTGCTCGAACGCGCCTGCGACCCTTTCTTCTCGCACCGCGACGCGGGTCGAGGACGGGGTCTGGGGCTCTCAATCGCACGGCGCTTGGCGCAAGCCAACCACGGACGGTTATGGCTGGAATCCGCGACCGGCGCCGGGACGACTGTTTTCGTCGAGTTGCCCGCTCGCGACGCGGCGTTCCAGCGGTGACGTCGGGGCCGAGGGCTTGACGGCGGCGGACTGGGCGAAGCGGGTGGTCACAGGGTCGAACCGGATGTCGCGGACATCATGAACTGTCACCTTGGCGAACACATACTGACCGTCGGTCCCGATCCGGGCGTGCGCGACCTGATCGCGACCGTCGCGGCGCGATCGTCGGGGACGCGTGTTGCGTACGCCGACACCGGCGCGTTCGCCTTACGTCTCGACCGCTCCGAGCCGCAGCACGTAGTTTTGGCGGACGTTCGACTGCCCGACATGGACGGGCTCGATTTCGCGCGGGACATACTCGCGCGTCGCCACCGCCCGGTCATTCTCTTCGGCGCGGCCCCTACCGTCGCGGTGACACTGTCCGCGCTGCGCGCCGGGGTGGCGGACTACCTGCCGACCCCACTCGATCCTCGCGAGTTGTTGAAAACGCTGACCCGGTGTGCCGTCCGCGACGTGGCCGCTCGCCGGGAAATCCGCCACCAGCAGAAGATGCGCGCGCTGCTGCGTCGCGTCCTTCGAGACCGCCGTCACCTTAATCAGCGTATCGATCTCATCTGCCGCGATATGGTCGGCGCTCAGCGGCGCCTCTTCCATCGCATTCTCAACATCGAGGATCCAAGCAGCCTGACGCGCTGACTTTCACGGGCGATCGGCGGGCGGTAGGGGTAGTCCTGAACCGAGCGGATCACGGGGCGCCTTCTCAATCTCCGTGATCATCCGCCCTCGGCGCCAGATTCGGATGCTGCCGTTGGACTCGCTGACCGTCATCGCGATGCTCTTGGTCGCCGCCGAAATTGCCGCGGCGGCTGCGTGACGGGCGCCCAACCCTTGCGGCAACGGTTCCCCCGGGACGTTCGGCGTCAATGTCGTCCCCGCGGACATGATGACACCGTTGCCCTTCAGCACAAACGCACCGTCGATAAACGCGAATTCCTTGACCGTTTCGCGCATGCGTTCGTCGAGGATGTTTCGTTCCTTTTCGGTGTACCCTTTGAACGGGTTGATGATGTTTTGCTGACAGTACTTCTGCACCTCGCGGTAGTCGCCTACGACCATGAGTGTTCCGATCGGTTTCCCTTCGCGTCCTTCGTGCGCCAACTCGAGCATAAGCGTCAGCATGCGCTGGAATACGACGCGCCGAATGTGCTCCGTCAGCTTTGGCTGACCCACTGACTGAAACAGCTCGTATTCCTGGCCTACCTCCATCACCACGAGCGTGTCGATGCGCTGTCCGGTCACGCCCGAGAGAAAGACGAATACCTCACCCGCCCGCAACATGCCCTGCGAAAACGCCATGAGCGTCGCCATTTTGATCTGCCCCATGCGCGTCAGATTGAAATTCGGAACGGAGAGGTATTGGAGTCCGATATCCTTGATCCGCTTCAGATCGCGCTCATCGCGGCAGACGATCACCAGTTCGGTCTTGCCCTTCACCGACGCCTGCAAATGCGCGAGGTCGTCCACCGCGTCAGCGTACACCATCAGCGTGCGCGCCGACGACGTCTTGGCGACGCGACCGGCTGCGTCAATAATGGCGTTTGAAAAATCGCTTCTGTCTTCAGTCAATCGGTGCTCGCTTTCGGGACGAACGCGTTGAACATGGCAAGCCCACGGACTATACTTCGGCCAATGATCCGCCACAACTTGTGGGTGTCGGTAGCCTTGGTCTGCGTCGCGTCCGCCCGCGCCGTCGACCCTCAACCGCCCTCGCTCGATCACGACGACCGCCGTCTCCTCTCCCGTATCGCCCGGCGATCCTGCGAGCAGTACATTCGCGACCGCACGGTCTATCATACGCCGTACAACCCCGTGACGTTGAGAGACGTCCGATGCGACGTCGTCGTCACGATCCGCCGCGATCACCTGCCCGTCGGCGTCGGATCAGCCGGTCCCGGGCTTGTCGTCCCGGCGACCATTCAAGCCACCGTCGCCGCACTTCGCGATGCCAATCACCGGGCCAAACTACCCGACGTCGCCGAAGACCTGCTTATCGAAATCGAAGCCGTCGGCGCCGAGGTCCTTTTGCCATTCGATACCGCCGATCCCGAGCCTGCTGTTCTCACGAACGCCATTGAACATGGTATAGACGGGTTCGCTGTCCGGGGCGGTTCCATTGCCAATCGCGTCTGCCCCTCCGAATTCGCCGTCAAGAATCTCACGGTCGCCGACGCGTTCAAGTCGCTGACTGAGACCATCGGCGCGCCGCGCGCCGAACAATCACTCTGGCGATTCCGAACCCACCACTGGTATCAACCCGAGCGCGATAAAGACATCGTCGAGCTGCGCCGCGGCATGACGGTCGTCGCGCCAGACGACGTCACTTCCGCGACCCTCGATGACGCAATCGCACGAATCGCCGATCATTTGCTCCACCGACAACGTCCCGACGGGCGCTTTGCATACGAGTACGAACCGGCGGTTTTCGCCTACAGTCGATCCGAAGACCCCGTGCATCAAGCCGGCGCGACCTGGGCTCTCGCGCGCGCCGCCGCCGCCACAGTTCACACGGATGCGCTGCGCGCCGGCGCGGTGCTGGCCATTGACGCGCACCGTTCGCGCCTCCGCGACCTGCCCGGCATTGACGGCGCCGCCTGCGTCACATCCGACGACGACCGCAACAAGCTCGGCCTGTCCGCCCAAATCCTGCTCGCGATGTTCTCTCAGCCGGACATGTGCGGTGACGCGCGCGACCGCGAACGAATCGTCGCCGGGATTCTCTGGTTGCAGCAACCGTCCGGGCGATTCGTCACCGCGTTCCCCCCGTCGCGTCGCCTGACCGGCCTCGACGTCTACCCCGGCATGGCGCTGCGCGCGTTGTTCGAGCACTACCGCGATCAACCCACAGCCCGCGTCCTGCGGGCGTTCAACAACGCGCTTGTCCACTATGAAGCCGAGTTCGAGCGGGCACCGTCCACCGCAT
>JAJDDS010000732.1 GCA_029260195.1 Phycisphaerae bacterium | reverse complement strand
ATGTAGAGCGATTCACTGTTTGACGGATCGATGATGAGGAGGGCGTTCTCGGGACCGCCGCCGGCGCGGACCGCCGGCGTCCAGCCCAGCGGACCGGTACAGGACCAGACGGCGACGGCTGCGCGCAGTGCGCAGCCAGCGCGGGAACGGTTGCGAACGATCATTGGCTGCCACTCTCCCGTAACCGGACACCATCGAGGGCGGTCATCGGCGGATTATAGCAAGACCGGAGGCGGGGGGGCCAACAAATCGCCGAAGCAACGTCCCGGCGGCGTTGAGGACCGAGCTTTCCGGACGGAAGTACGGTTGTAACGGTGATGCGGAGCGTGCGGGGGGCGTTCGTGCGGGCTGCACGGTCCGCGGCGGCGCGGCGGGATTCCTCGCAAACCCTTGTGAGGACAGAGCTTGACTTCTCGAATCGGCGTGATTAGAGTCTGGCGAGGGAGGAAACATGGTGGGAGAGAGCTAGCCAGCCGCGCGCCATCCGAAGGGCGGTCGTCACGTGATTCGCCCAGGCGGGTACCACCACGTACATACGGGAGATGTCTGTTTCTACCCGCACGGGAGGCGGTCCGCGCAGGCGGTCCTGGGAGAGATATTTAGGGAGAGGAAGGAATGGGCAGCCGGAACGTATACACGCGGCGCGCAGGGTGCGCCGCGTTGGCGGTCGTGGCGAGTCTCTTCGGAGCACCGCGAGCGTCGTGGGCTGAGAGCATTGTGCTGCTCGGTCCCGTCGCGGACGTAAATCAGGGCTCGGCGATCTCGGTGCTGGTGCTCCTCACCGACAACACGACGAACTTGGTTAGCTACTCTCTGGACGTTGATGTGTTCGGTGAACCAGCTTCAGTCGGAAACGTAGCTGGACTCGGCGATCCACCGTCGAACTTCTTCGAGTCGCGCAACCTGATCGAGCAAGATCCGGACGATGCGCTGCACCCGCTGTTCAGCGTGATCGCCACGGCTGCTGACGGGGGCGTGTTCTTCAGCGCGCTAAGCCAAAGCCTAACCACCGTCGACCTCGCCGTTCCCGGGACCAGCGATATTCTCGGACAGGTGTTCTTTGACGTGTCGCCGGACGCGCTGGGCACATATCACATCGCCCTCGGGCCAGCCACGGGACTCTTTGACGGCGAAAGCAAAATACCGTTTGATACGAACACCTTGACCATCGACGTCGTGCCCGAGCCGGCGGCGGCGGTGGCACTGGCTGGGTTTCTGCTGCTCGCGGCGCGCACGCGTCGACGCGCAAGCTGGCTGATACTGAATTGATAACGAACGGCGCAACGGGGCTCCGCCTTGACGAGCCCGTGGGAGTGAGGGACGAAGCCGTGGGAGTCAATCGCTTGAATATCACATTTCGACGAATCGTGTTGGCGCTCGCCGGATTTCTGGGAGCCACAAGCCTCGGCGCAACGACGTACGCAACACCACCGGTCATCACCGCCGTGGATCCCCTTCCGAGCGACTGGATCGTCGACGGGACATCGCTGTCGCAGGTAACGCTAACATTCGATCAAATCGTAACCGTCCCCCTAGACGGCGCGATCACCGCGCGCCTCAACCCGACAGGATTGCCCGAGTGCAGCGGCGTACCAACGTTTCTCGATGTCACATTGGACTCCGTCGGCGCGCAGGTCACCGTGATGTTCGCGGATGTCGACGCGCAGCGGCTGACGCTGGTGATCGACCACTCCGTCGAGAACGCCGGGAACGAGGCACTCAACGGCGAAGTGGACGATCCGCGCAATCCAACGCTCCCGACCGGCGACGCGAACGCCGGCGGAACAGCCGTCTTTCAGTTCAGCATCTTGGCGGGCGACGTGAACCGCGACGGACTGATCACTTCGTCCGATACGCTCGCCCTGGCGGGTTCGTTCGGACTATGCGAAATCGACGGCGACCCTGGGTACGACCCGCTGGCCGATCTGAACGGCGATGGCTGCGTCGATCAAGCCGATTTCGACATTCTCAGCGCCGCGGCAGGGACACTGATTCCCGGAACCGGCGACACGACGCCCTCCGTAACCGCGGTGACGACCGGATGTCTGCCGTTAACCAACGACGAAGTCAGCGTCACGTTCAGCGAGGCGATGACCCCGGACACGGTGACTGGAACCACAGTCTACGTGACCGATTCGAGCGGCGCGTTGGTCGACTCCGCCGGTGATCCAACGACCGGCGACGGCACGACCTTTCTGTATTCCTTCGAGTTGGCGCCGGGTGACACGTACGTGCTGAATTTCAGCAACGGCATTGCCGACGCTTGTAACGACCTGCTGCCAGCGTTCCGATCGACGATCGCCGGTGTATCGGCGGATACCGATTGTGACGGCGTGCTCGACGACGGCGGCGCCAATTTCTGCGATTCCGGTAAGACCATCGGCTGCGACGACAACTGTGTGCTGACCCCAAATCTGGACCAACGCGACGACGACGACGACGGCATTGGAGACGCCTGCGATAGCGACGCCGACGGCGACGGCGTGAGCGACGATCTGGACAACTGCCCCACCGTTTTCAACGACGACCAGGCCAACAGTGACAACGACAGCCTCGGCGACGCCTGTGACAACTGTACAACGGCGGACAACGAGAACCAGGACGACGGCGACGGCGACACTGTCGGCGACGCTTGTGACAACTGCGTCGGCATCGGCAACTCGGGGCAGATGAACGCCGACGGGGACCTGTTCGGCGACGCCTGCGACAACTGCCCCGCCACCGCGAACAACGATCAGAGCAACTCCGACACCGATGTGATCGGTGACGCGTGTGATAACTGCCCGACGATAGCGAATGTCGCTCAGACGAATACTGATGCCGACCTCGACGGAAACGAGTGCGACGCGGACGACGACAACGATGGCATCGATGACGGCGATGATACGGACGCGCTCAACCCCAATGTCTGCCAGGACCTCGACGCCGACGGGTGCGACGACTGCGCCGTGGGTGTCGACGGATTCGGACCGCTGGCGGACAACGACCCCGCCGCCGACGGGCTGGACACCGACAGCGACGGATCATGCAACACCGGCGACGCCGACGACGACAACGATGGCATCGATGACGGCGATGATACGGACGCGCTCAACCCCAATGTCTGCCAGGA
>JAJDDS010000731.1 GCA_029260195.1 Phycisphaerae bacterium | reverse complement strand
GGCGACATTGCAAACGGCTGACCTGTTAGGATCGGTGAACTACCGAACCCCCACTGTGCGTCCGGCACCATGTAGAAGCCCGCGTCGAGCCGGCCGAGGTCTTTTTTCCAGAGGAGCTTGCCGTGCATGTCGTAGCAGTAGAGTCCTTCGGACCCGAAGAAGGCGACGACGTATTGGCCGTTGGTGGCGGGTGTGCTGTTGGCGTGGGTGGATTTGGTGTGGCGTTTGATGGCGGGGACGGACTCGTGAGATTTGCGTTTCCAAACGACCCTGCCATTGCCCGCATCGAGGCAGTAGACCCACCAGGTGTGGACGGTCGTGTCGTTGACCGGGGCGATGTCGCCGTACAGGCCGATGACCAGCGTGGGATCGTCGCGCCCGCTGATCGACGTGGTCACAAATACGCGATTATTCCAGACGACAGGGCTTGAGTGTCCCAGGCCGGGGATCGGTGTTTTCCATTTGATGTTCTTCGCGCGCGCGACGTTCCAGGTGGTTGGGGTGGGGTGGGTGTCGTCGACACCGGCGGCGCGGAAGCCTCGAAACGAAGGCCATTGGTTTTTGAACGGTTCCGCGGCGCAAGCGACGGCGACGCACAACGCCGCTGTCGCGCAGGCGGTTTTGATTCGGACAGGCGACGATTCTGAAGTTGCCATGAGGGAGACTCGCTTGGTTTGCACGAATGCTCAGTTGCGGTCGCTGCCCGCGCGACCGCACTGAGAGGATACCCCATCGGTGGCGGTCATGCACGCCATCGCGGGAATCTCTTGACCTGGCGTCGCGCGCGAGCGGGACCTTTCCGGTGTGGTCACGAACGAACGGCTCGTTCGGTATGATGGGGCCACAAGGATTGGGCAATCCGTAGCGTCCGAGTTCCCCGCAGCGGTCTTTATTTTCGGCGTTTCGCAGGCGTCGATTCACGAATTCAAGACGAATCGCGAGTGGCGGTTTTCGGACCGGGCGTCGTAGCGACGCTCGTTGACGACACAAAGATCGCGACAGCGGACGCTACTCGATGTTAAGGAATGTGTGATCGATCGAAAGGCGGTCGTCGGACAGCGTCGGACGAAAGGGATTCGCGACGCAGCCCGCTGTACTCGATACCGGGCGTTTCTTTTGAGGGACTGTCTCGGGTGTGTGAACGGCGTCCTCGGTCGACGATGTGGGACGTCGGACTGCGGCTGGTCTCGCTATTGGATCTCCGGGAGGGCTTCGACAATGCCGCCGAACGTTCCGAACATCCAGTCACCCAGTGCGAACGCCGGCACCACACAGGTCAGTGCGATCAGGGCGAGCATCGCGGCGTATTCCGCGCCGACAGTTCCCTCGTCATTCGCCAAGAACCGTTTGAGTTGTTTCAATCGCTCGCTCACCATGTGTCTCCGCAATGTCCCGTTGCCTGGCGCCGGTTTCCGTCCCGGCGACAGATCGTAGGCTGCCCGGTCTCTCCGATCAACGGTCCGAGTAGCGGTTCCAGTGCGGGGCGTGTGCGTGGTTTTTCGGAAGCCTCGGGCGTCGGTCGTTGCACGCGTATTATCGGGACACGCCGCCGGGGGGAGGCGCGGTTTGGGTTCCCTGTTGGGGCGGACCGTGTGCCTCACGGGGCTCGGGGAGGCCACGCTGGCATTGAAAGGCGACCGTCGCTAAACTGTCCGGGTCGTGACAGTTGGATCAACGGTCAGCGCCGGCTGCGTCGCGGGCACCTGTGGTGCCGAGCGTGCGGGTGGGTGCTCCGGGTATTATCGTGGTGAGTTGATATCGGGCGTGCCGTGCGTTTCGCGGATGACGGGATGCGCTTGGGCGACCGACGACACCCCGTTCGCGGCGCAGATGTGAATTCCGAGGAAAGTGTCTCGTGAACACTGAGATCACGATCATGATCGTCGACGACCATGCGCTGGTGCGTGATGCGTTGGGGGAGTGGTTGGGGCGTGAGCCGGATATGTCCGTGGTGGCGCGCGCCGCCGACGCGGACGAAGCCGTGACTCTGGCGATACGGCTTAATCCGCGCGTTGTCTTGATGGACATCGACATGCCCGGGTTGGCGTGCTTCGCAGCCGCGAAAACGATGCAATCGCAGTGTCCTGACACACGGGTTGTGTTCCTTAGCGCGTTCGTGCATGACCGGCACATCGACAGCGCGCTCGCCGCCGGAGCATGCGGGTACGTCACGAAAGGCGAGCCGCCCGAAGCCGTGGTCAACGCGGTGCGGTGCGTGGCGGATGGGGATGCCTACTTTTCGCCGGAGGTGCGAGATCGCATTGTGATCGGTTCCGACGGTGCGACGCTGGCGGAAAAGGGGCGGTCACGGCTCTCCATGCTCACCGACCGGGAAGTCGAGATTCTCCGCTACGTCGCCAACGGCCTCGCAAAGAAGGAGATCGCCCAGACGGTCCACATCAGCGTCAAGACAGTCGAGAATCACTGCACACATCTGATGTCCAAGCTCGACATTCACGATCGGGTGGGGTTGACGCGGTTCGCCATCCGCGAGGGGTTGGCTGAGGCGTGATCGCGCGAGATCCGCGGACGCGAGTGTCATCGTCGAATCCAGAGAGTCGATTGGCGAAACTGGCGCACCGTCGCGCCCTCCCCGGCCCACGCGCCTGTGCTTGGCGACGCCACCGGCCGCAATGTACAATCCCCGCGCGCGATCGACACAGACACCGAGCCATGCGTTGACCAAATCACTTCCATCCACACGCCAGCTTCCGCGGCTCCGTTACGCGTTTGTCGCGTTGGCTGTCCTGGTGGTGTCAACCTATGTCACTTTTCTGCTGGTGAGCCCGCCCCGGACGTGGGATCCGGTCCTTCGCGACGCGCTGCGAGCGCCTCGTATGTGGGTGCGTGCGCGACTAACCGACGGGTGCCATGCGATGGGGTTCGACGCGCCAGCCCGGACGCTCGTCGACGCCGGGTACTTCCTGCTGATCGGCGTGGCGATTCCCTGGGCGGCGATGGCTGTGTTGCGGCGGGGCCGGCTTCGGGACCTTGGGTGGCGCGCGCCGAATCGGTTCGGGTGGCGGATTCTGGTCGTCGGGTATCTGGTGGCTGCCCCGTTTCTGATCTGGATGGTGAACAGCCCCGGGTTCACTCAGTACTACATGCACCAACTCCGTGCGGGTCTGTTCGGGTTCTTGTGCGGTTACTTCGTGAACATGTTTGCGGAGCACTTCCTCTTTCACGGGGTGATGCTGGGCGCGTTCCGCGCCGGGCACCGTTGGCCGGAACCGCAGGAGACTCCCGAACCGCGTGGACGCGGCGTGCGGCGAGTTCTTCAGTGGTTCGGACTTGACCAGCCGGTCGGCGATACAGGGGGGTGGCATCGCGTGGAGGTGTGGGTGGGTCTGCCGACCGGTTGCGTGACAGCGATTGTGATCACCGGTCTATTGTTCGGGATCGTGCATTTGGGGAAGGACACCCGCGAGTTGTTTCTTTCGGTCCCCGGCGGGATGGCCAGCGCCTACCTCGCCTATCGCACGGACAGTTGGCTGACTCCGTTCGCGTTGCACCTGGCCACAGCGGGCACGGCCTGCCTGCTCATGGTCTTCGCCCAACCGTAGACTCAACCGTTCGCAAAGCGTGTATCCCGGATGGCTGCGCGTAAGACCCCCGCACCCCCATGCGTCTGGGAGATAGCACAACAGCGGCATCGCAAGAACCGCCGGCAGTCCGCGCACGGTCCACACGGCCGCCGGCGCGTCCGTTCTCGCCGGAGGTCATTCGTCCGGGACGATGGAAACGTCGTCGTGCATCGTCGGTTCCTCGATCATGGTTCGATTGGAACCAAGATCGGTTCGCAGTGGGTGTCGCGTCGGGGGCGCGTAAACACGATATCCATGGGCGAGTAGCGGCCAGCCTCTCGTTCAGTATTCCCTCCGTCGTCAACGCCGTTCATGCCCGCGGAGTAAGGGTCGTAATTCCCGTCCTCCCGCCGCACATACCGCAACGGTTGTGACGTGAGCGGGTCGATCGGCAGCGTTTCCAGAAACGTCGGCACCAAGGCCTCCAGTGATCGCGGATACACTCGATGAACGTGGCGATAGTCCGACGACGCCAGCGCAGTCATGGCTGCACGACGTTGAGCGGCGCTTTGGCATACGAGCCCGTACGCGCTGGGCAACCTTCTCGTCGCACCGAATGACGCCAGTGGGCTGTCAAGCGGATGGATCACTCCGCGTTGAATCACTGCATCGAGGGCAGCTTGCGCGTCGTGAAAAGTCAGTTACCCTGTCGCTTCACAGAAACCGCGCAGTCGGGATACTCTCGCCGTTACGGTTCGGCGGTCGTTGAAGAGCGGGGAGAGCAGGTTCCACGCGCCCGACCTGCGTTGCTTGGCTGGAGTGGCCACCAGGATTCCGTCGAAATAGCTCAAGACCAGCCACCCGTTTCCGTCATCGTCCCGTGTGTACGCAAGATCGATCATCGCTTCGAGCGGAGCGTATAGGCCATCAATCGTGGCGTTCCAGAGAGTGGCTTGGTCACCGGTGTCAGCCAAGATGCCGGCAATGCACCGTCTGGTTTGAGCGGGCGTTAAGTCATGCTCCCGCGCCAAGTTTACCGTCTCATGGTCGGCCAGGTTCTCGCACGCGGCGGCGGTCAGCACATAGATGAACGACCCGGAGTTTCGAACGAGGGCGTTGAGCCGATGGACGATCCTCATCTGCTCGACCGCCGCATCGATGTCCCCGATCTCCGAATGGAGGTATCGCGATCGAACCACCAGAAGCCTCGCGGGGGCGCGTACGATCCTGCCGCCCGCCATGCCCGGCCCGTCGGCGCGCAGCGGTCGCCAGCCGCCCGGCGGCACTGCCGCAAGCCGTTCCACCACGGATTGCACACTCGGAGACGTGATGTAGGCATTGACCGCCTGAAGGTGCGGCCTTGACTCGGGCGTCCAGGAACCGTTGAGCGCGTCCGCAACCACGACCAACATCCCAGTTTGTAGGTGCCAACAATCGCGGTCCGGCGCTTCCGGCGGGGTGAATGCCGGAAGGGCGGGGAAGGCGCTGAGGGCAGCGGTCAACTCGGCGGTGCGATCCTGGTCCGAGTCGATTGGCGGTACGCCGGGTACGCCGGGCTGGAGACCGCCGTGCGGGTTGGCGGGGAGGCTGTTCCATCGCGTGACGCCGAGGCGAACCACGTACGCGATCAACGCCAGGTAGCACAACGCGCTTACGATGCGGAGTATCCGAGGTTGTCGTGGGCGGTGGTGGGTTCCCCAGCGAAGCCGGGGGCTCTGGGTCCGGAGGGATCGCCTGTTGTTATCGGAACCTTCGTCGCGATCAGTTGCCGCGTTCATCGTACGCACCGGTGGGATCGGGGTTGACTATGGACGACCGTACACGAAACGAATGATTCGGCGATTATAAGTCCTGCCGGGTTTTGCATCGGTTTTTGTGCTTAAACGGCGGCGGGGCATCGCCGATGAGCGATGAATCACGTCTTGGTGGGGGAGGCGGTGTGCTGGCACCCCGTGCTAGCGCTTGAGGCCGGGACGGGGTGGGGCGGGTGATTCGATCGCTCGCGACGCCGGTACGGGTCACATTTGGTTTACTTTTCCGCCGCCCACGAGGGATGGCGCAACATTCCATAGAATAGGAGCGAGCTTCGATGAGAGAAATGTGGAATCACGGGAGCGGGTGGCGATGTTTACTCGCGCTGGCGGCAAGTGTCAGCCTCGCCGGTTGCGGGGTACCGGGAGCCGTCACGTCGACCGACACTGACAGCAACTCCGAGAGCACCGCGCAAGCCAAACAGGTCTACGAGAGTCCGGGGGGTACTTCCGGCTTGGCCATCGGGTCGGCCGGCAGCGGTGCGGCTGCGCTGACATCGTTCGACCCCGGCGCGTTCGTGCTGGCGTCTTCGAGCGGTTCGTCGGGTGACGGTCTGCTGGACCCGGCGCAGGCTGAGGGTGACGGTGGCGCTCCACCTCCCCCGCCGCCTCCACCACCGGACGACGGCGGGTCTGCACCACCGCCGCCTCCACCGGACGATGGCGGCGCTCCTCCTCCCCCGCCACCGGACGGTTCGGCGCCACCGCCTCCGGACGGTTCGGTCCCGCCTCCACCGGACGGAACCGAGCCACCGCCACCCGATGGAACGCAACCACCTCCTCCGGGCGACGGTATCGAGCCTCTAGATGGCGAATTCCCGGATCAGCCGCCTGACGGCGAGCCATTCGATCCGAACAACCCGCCGCCCGACGGAGGATTCCCTCCACCGCCGGACGGCGACTTTGTCTTCGACCCGAACAACCCACCGCCGGGCGGTGAGTTCTTCCCGCCGCCGGACGACTTCTTTTTCGAGCCTCCGCCCGGCGGGTTTGGTGGTGAACTGCCGCCTCCTCCGGAGGGATTCGACTTCGGGAGCGGGTTCATCCCGCCGGAGGGCTTCACCGGCGATGGGCCTTTCGGTATTCCGCCGCCCGATGGCGGATTCGTCGGCGACGGTGGGTTCTTCGCACCGCCGGAGGGGTTCGACGACCACGGTATCTTCTTCGTCCCGCCGGAGGGGTTCGTCGGTGACGCGATCTACCTGCCACCGCCGCCCGAGGGCTTCGCCGGTGATGGGTTCTTCTTCCCACCCGGTGCGGGGGCAGCGCCGGGGGAGGGGGGCTTCGAAGCGCCGCTCGATTTCTTCGAGGTCTACAACGGGTTCCCGCCGCCGCCGCCTGGCTTCGAGGGCGAGTGGCAGCCGCCGCCTCCGGGCGAGTGGGACGGATCGAGTGCTTGGCAGCCGCCTCCGCCCGACCAGTTGTACGCCGACGGTGAGTACTTCCCGCCGCCGCCGCCGCTTGGGTGGGAGGGCGAGTGGTTTGCGCCTCCGCCTCCGCCGCCGGGGCTCGAGGAGTTCCCGGGTGACATTTTCTTCACGAATGACTTCGACGAGTTCTTTACGGACGATTTCTTTGAGGGTCAGGGATTTGAGCAGGGTCCGCCCCCGTTCCAGGAGTTCCCGTTCGACGCATTCCTCGAGCAGCACCCACTGCACGAGATTATCCCCGGCGTTCCGCCGAAGTTTGTCCACGGCGCGTTCGGCGAATTCGCGTTCGGCGACGTGCCGCCGCCGCCGCCGGGGTTCCCGATCTTCCCGCCGCCGGCTTTCTTTGGCGGGTTCGGTGAGTTCGACGAGTTTGGCGCAGCCTTCGGTCCCCCGCCGGGCGAGGGCGGCGAATTTCCAGGCGGTCCACCGCCGGGCGTACCGCCGGAGTTCTTTGAGCACGCCGAGACGCTGGCTGATCTCAACGCGTTCCTTGAGGGTTTCGAGTTCCTCCCGCCGCCGGGTGGTCTCCCCCCGGGCGGCTTCCCGCCGGGCGAAGGTCCGTTCCCGCCGGGCGAAGAACCGGGCGACGGGGCGTTTCCACCGCTGGCGTTCGTCGACTTCGCCGACATTGCCGAGTTCCTGCCGCCGGACTTCCTGCCGCCGGATGAGGTGATCCAGGTGTTCGAGGACTTTGGGGTCGACCATCCGCTTATCAGTGGAGACGGGATGGTCAATCCTGACCTCGAGGCGGCTTTCAACGACCACCCGCCGATCCCGCAGGGTTTTGACGGGTTCGATTTCGGCGGTGACTGTCCGCAGTTTGACGATCTCTTTACCGTCTACGACGAGGAGAACGTCGGTGAGACGATGCGCGGACAGGTCAACAGCACGTTCAACCAGGTCGTCGGCGGTCAGGACGTGCGTTGCAGCGACACGACCGTTATCGAGACCGTGCTCGGAGAAGCGACGCCGCTCGTGCAGATGAGTGACGGCGTTTTCCAGACGCAGTGGGTAGTGAACATCCGCCAACTGACCAACTCGATGTTCGAGATCGGCGATCCCGACGATCCGGCCAGTGTGACCGCGTTCGAGCAGGCGGCGGAAGCCCTGAGTCAGATGACGTGGACGATGGTCATGCAGGAAGTGGACACCGACGGCGACGGCGTGCCGGACGAGATGCGTGTCAGCGGCACGAACGAGTTCGAGATGCTGAGCGAAACGTTCGACGGCGATCCGCCGCCGGGCTTTGTTCCGCCCGTACCACCGGAGATGATTCTCCCGTTCGAGTTTGACGGCGTGCTTGATCTGGGTGACGGTACGGACGTGGCGGCTGAAGCTGTTGGCGACGTGACTCCGTAGCCAACGGCTCGCGTATTTCCGCGATCAAACAACTACGAGGCGCCGATCGGCCACCGCGCGGATCGGCGCCTTTCTCTGTGCGCGCGTTATGGCATGGCGCGGCGATCACGGACCGAAGACGGTTGAGGAGAATTGGCCGAAATCCCCGGCGACGTTCGACGCGGTCAGCACTGTTACCGTATCCCCCGGCTGCCCGACGAATCCGTTGATGTCCGACGCGTGCAGCGACCCGGCCAGCACAGTCGTTCCCGCGATCGCCAACACGTCGTGTTCATCCCCGGCGATCAGTCCGCCGACCTCGACTGACAACGCGGCGGCCGTACTTTGGGTGTAATCACCGTTGATCGTGAGCAATCCCTCCGACGCCCCCGGCGCCGCGATTCCAGCGTTGTTGGTTACGTTGGCGTTGATCTGCCCGCTACCGCCGAGTGTTCCGCCGTCAATCATCATGGTTCCGCCGGCGTCGAAGGTGAGCGTGCCGTCGATAATGGTCGAGCCCGCGGTCTGGTTGTCGTCAGTTGCCGGCCGCGTGATGGTGCTGCCGGCGGCGGCGAAGACATCGCCAGAGGTTGTGAAGGGACCGGCTTTGAGTTGCAGCTCGGCACCGTTCTCAGCCCGCAAAGAGCCCTGGTTGTTGAAGCCGCCGGTGGCCGGATCGATCTCCAGACGCGTAGGCTGGTCGGCGATGATTGTGTCCTGGTTGACAATGGTCGTGCTGTTGTTGCCGATCTTGCCCGAGCCGCGGATGGTGTTGTCCACGTTGGTGAAGGTCAGGTTGATGTTGAGGTTGCATAACTGTTCGGCGCCGATGAACACGCGGTAGGTAGTGGGCTCGCCGTTGTTGGGCAGGCAGTTGAAAACCGGTCCCTGGCATTTCCAGTTCAAGCCGCTGCCCCAAACGCCACCGTTGCCGATCCAAGTGGCGATGAACTGCTGACCCCTGGCCGGTTCGGGCGTCGCCGCGAACAGCAACGCGCCGACGACGATGACGATTCCCCGATCATTCGACAGAGAGTGAATACGCGAGCGCATCAGTATCTCCCCTTCGTCCAAGTTATCTTGCGAACTGGCCGGCCCATGCTCACCGCCCAAGCCGCCCCGCTACGTTGAAGCGGGTCCGACAAAGGCAGTTTGTGTAATATCGTACATCCTCACCCGGACCCGACGAGATTCGTCATTTGATGTGCTGTCCCCCCGCCCAGGACCGCCTCACGTCACGCAGTTCGCCCCTCCGACCCGAAGTGCCGACCACAAGGCACACGAGTCCACCCATCCCCACGGAGCCGCGCCGACAGTTTCGCGCCGGTCACATCCGATTAACGCGCCAACCCGGCGCCCGATGGAACCGGGCACGAAGCCTATGACCCACTCGCGAAAAACCGTTGCAGGATGCCAATGTCGGCGAAGTCGGCGTCGCCGTCCCCGTCGATGTCAGCCTCCTCGCATCCTGGGTCCGCGGGGGTGTCGGGCCCTTGAACACACGGCGCGAAACCGGCGAAGTCGTCGAGGTCCACGAAACCGTCGCAGTTCATGTCGCCCACGCCGTCGCGAAGCCACGTCGCCTTCGCGCCTTGGTTGACTTCGGCTTCAAAGATCAGCATCGCTTCCCCCGCGTCGGCGATAACGTGCTGAAAGAACGCCATGTGGTCGCCGGGGACGTTGATCAAATCCGGCGCCCACCCTGTTCCGGTGTAGCGCAGTGACGTGAGCTGCGTCTGGCCGTTCTGAGAACCCAGCAGCGTGCCCATCGCCCGGGCACCGATATAGAAGATGCTCCGGACCCGCGTGGAGAGTCCCAACGTGCTGGTGTACGGGTTTTCCGCGGGCAGCCATCCCATTCCGGCGTCGTATCGAAAACCATAGAACCGATTCTGCCCCGACTCGAACCTCGAAATGGTGCCCAGTACGTCGCCGGCGTCGTTCGTATCGGTATATGCGAAGTTCTCGATGTCCGTATCGTTTGGCGACGGTGGAAGGAGTGCATGGGCGTCGGTCCAGACACCACCGTCGGTCCGGCTGGCGTAAACTGAAAACGGCGGGCCGCTAGTCTGCCACATGACCGTCGCCTCGCCGTCGCCTCCGACCGCGAGTGGGAAACGTGACACGGGACCGGCGAATCCGAATGTGGCTGACTCCGATCCCGGCAGCATTTGCGCCGGACCCCAGGAATCGGTCACCGAGTTCCAGCGGTGTCCGTAGATTCCGAGCGGACCACCGCCCCTGACCAGTTAGACAAGATAGACGGCGCTGCCGGATCTGTTTCGCGCGATGGTGGGCAGTAGAATGTTGTAGCCGACCGGCGAAACCTGCTCCGGCTGACCCCACGTGTCGGTCGAGGCTTCGTACACGTCGGTCCACACGCTTGTGCTGTTCAACCCCGGATCGAGGATCGCGATCACGTCGCCGTCTTCGTCGGCTGCGACCTCGATGGCCTGAAAAAACGTGGCGCTGGAATACGCCAACGTCAACGGCCCCCACCCCGTCGCCAGTTCGTGGCGGATTGAGTACAAGTGATATCCCCCGTCGATGTCGCGGAATACGATGGTCACGTTGCCGTCGGCGTCGATCGTGCCCTCGGGCTGGGAGACGAATTTGGTGGTGTCGGAGATTGTCTCAATGGGCATCCATGCTCCGCCGTGTCCGATCGAGCGGCGGACCTGAAGCGCGTAGTCGCCGGCGACGTGGGTGTTGACCACCCAGATGTTGTGTTGGCGATCGACCAGCAACGGCGCAAACGAGTCGGAGGTTCCCGTCGGCGGGGGCGGAGTTACCTGAGTCAGGGAATCCCAGGACGGACAGTCCCCCTCGCCTCCGACCCCCATTGGGACGACGCCACCGCCCGAGTGTTTTCGAGCAAGCAAGCTGCCATCGTCGGACAGAAGGAGGTCGCCGACGGCGAATCCGCGAGCATCGACGGACCCTCCTCCCGCCATCGAAGCCTCGCTTCCACGGGCTCGCCAAACGGGGATACCGTCCGCCGACGTCGCGATCAGGCCGTCGGGCGTAACTTGGATCGTGACATCGTTCGCATCGTCAGCCATCGCGTGCGTCGCGAGGACCGCCGCCATGGCTTGTATGAGAATCGCTTGTCGCATGGAGTCGCTCCCGCGTGTTGCCTTTCCTCCCCATTATTCCCATGGTAGCAAACCGGTCCTTCAATTGGAACGCCTCCGCCGTTTGACATCCGACGGGCAAATCCGTCAGAATAGCCGCCGATGACCTCGCGGCGGTTGCCCGGGGACGGCAAGACCTCTTTGTTCTTGGATCCACACCATTTTTTTCAGCGATGAGCTTCGGGGAGTACTGATGTCCGACGGCGGTGACGGTGGACGTAACGACGGGATCGATGGCGGCGCGGCGAATCTGGACGCGGAAATACTGAGCGAAGTGGAAGCGGCTCTTGGCGACATGAGCCTGATGGACCTCATGGACCAGCGCCCCGCCTCGCAAGATCAACCCGCGACCGAAGGTGTCCGCCGAGGGACTGTCGTTGGGGTCCAACGCGACGGGATCCTGATCGACTTGGGCGGCAAGAGCACCGGCGTCTTGCCCAAGCGCCAACTGGGCGACGAACCCGTTCCCAACGTGGGCGACGCGATCGATGTCACCATCACCGGATACGATAAGGACGAAGGGCTTCTGTTGCTGTCGCGTCAGGACGCGGTGATGGCTGCCACGTGGGAGACGCTCTCGCGCGGGCAGGTTGTCGAGGGTCGCGTCACCGGGCATAACAAGGGTGGGCTTGAGCTGAAGATCGACGGGATCGATGCCTTCATGCCCATCAGCCAAGTCGATCGATCGCGCATCGAGGACGAGGATCTTCCCGGGTACATCAATCAGCGCCTCCGCTGTCAGGTCGTCGAGGTCAATCGCGGCGACAAGAAGCTGGTCGTATCCCGACGCGAGTCGCTGATCCAGGAAGCGGCTCAAGCCCGCGAAGAGGTACTCGCGAATCTGACGGAAGGCCAGGTCGTTACCGGGACCGTGCGGACCATCATGCCCTACGGCGCGTTTGTCGACATCGGCGGTGTGGATGGGCTGCTCCACGTCCGCGATATGGGCCATGGCAGGATCGACGACCCGAAGACCGTCGTTCAGGAGGGGCAGGAGCTGCGCGTCAAGGTGCTCAAGTTCGATCGCGAGGAGCAGAAGATCGCGCTCGGCCTCAAGCAAACGCTGGCGGACCCATGGACGGACGCGGCGGAGAAATGGCGCGTGGACGAGGTCGTTAGCGGCCGAGTTACGAAGCTGATGGAATTCGGGGCGTTCCTCGAACTTGAACCGGGCGTCGAGGGGTTAATCCCGATCGGTGAGATGACGTTCGAACGGCGCATCGCCCATCCCCGCGAGATCGTCTCGGAAAACGAGATCGTCGAAGTGCGGGTGATGGACATGGACGTCGAGCGTCAGCGCATGAGCCTGTCGATCAAGCGCGTCGGCGATGACCCTTGGGTTGGTGCTTCGATCCGCTGGGCGGTTGACAGTGTCGTCGAGGGTACGGTGACGCGGACGACTGACTTCGGCGCGTTTGTCGAGTTAGCCTCCGGCGTTGAAGGTCTGGTCCACATCAGCGAATTGTCCACCGAGCACGTGCGGCAGGTTTCGGAGGCTGTCAAACCGGGCGACACGGTGCAGGCGAAAGTTCTTGACGTCGACGAATCCACCCGCCGCATCTCGCTGTCCATCAAACAACTGGCTGAGATGTTCGACTTCACCGGCGATGAATCCGCGGCGGAATCCGAAGCCAAACCGAAACCCAAGCGCAAGAAACCACTCAAGGGTGGTCTCGACTGGTGACGTTCGCTCGGGCGTAGTGAGCGCACGATCAGCCGAATGCTCAATCAAGGTCACGCATCGTCAACACCGGCGCGCGGGTACGCTCGCGGATCGCCGCACGTCAACAGCGCCGAGAACCACTTCGCGGCCATCCGTGATTATTCCTGAGTCATCCCGAGCGGAGCGAGGGATCTTGCTGCGAAGGGGAGAATCGTGGTACTCGCGGCAAGATTCCTCGGTCGCTGTGCTCCTGTCGGAGCGACGGTCTGTAGGCTCGTCATCGCGCCGAGGCGCGGTGATTTGCGGCCCACCGGGTCACCACGGAACGCAAAGGGCAACGGCAATACGCAAGCTGCCGCGTGACGAACCAAAAAAGACTCCCGACCCCTTATCTCGACCGACCCCTTATCTCGACCTTATCCCGGAAGGGTCAAACAGAGATTTCTCGACATGCTCGGCCGCGTCCGCCCCGCCGCGTGAAGAACCGGACGCCGATTTGTGCAACGTTGGGATTAAGTGTGGCGCGAGCTTTTGTTCGGACCCGCGTACCAGTTCCCGAGCCGCCGCCAACCGCGTGCCGAACAGGATTGGGGACACCCACGCATCTGATCGCGCGAAGAAGCGGCGCGGCTACTCCGAGAGCAGCCGCGCCGCATTGAGGACATAGGCAATTCTACGGTATTAGCGTCTGCGAACGCGGCGTTTCATGCCGACGAGGCCGGCAAAGCAGGCGGGCAGGCAGATGATGCCCATGGTGCCGCACAGTCCGCCGCCGGCACAGCCGGGGATGACTTCGACTTCGCCTTGCGTGACCTTCGGGACACCTACGACGAATTGTCCGAGCGCTGTGACCTCAGCCCAGGCTCCGTTACCGGAAGTGTCAACGCCGTAGTCACCGAGCACACCGCTGGGAGCTCGAGCGCCCCGGTCATTCTCGCCGGCGGGTTCGAATTCACCCTTCGACGTATTGAAGCGATGGAGGCGCAAGTCGGCCTCGGTGATACCGGCTGAACTGAGATCGGCATCGGTGTAACTGAGGTCGACGGACACGACGGACGTTGTGGTCAGCCCGGTTGCGGCTAGGGTCACACTTCCTCCGAGTCCTTGTTCGTCCTCGAGTCCCGCGAATCCGGGGATGACGCGGCTGGTGGCTGCTCCGCCGTCTGGGGGCTCATCGTAGGTAACGGTGATCCCAAACGCGCGGAAGACGTCGGAGGCCAGGATGGAGACGCCCGCGGCTTCGCCGGTGGAATCGACGACATCGACTTCGACAGTTCCGTCTTCACGGGCGGCGAAGTCCACGTCGGCGTCGTCGGGTACGTTTTTCAGGCCGAAGGAGAAGCTGGCACCGGCAGCGTCACGGAGGAGAATGGTCTGATCGCCGGCGCCGTCGATGGTGGCGTCGATGATCGGATTGTCGCCGAGTCCCTCGATGCCGATGCTGAGGGCCGGCGTACCGTCGCTGTTGGTCACGACCAGGATCTGCCCACCGTCGTCGGTGAGCGAGACTCCGATATCACTGCCCTCCCTAGTCCCTGAGAGCATGACGACTAGACCTGGGTCTCCTGCGTCGCCGACAGTGAGTGTGACGTCTCCGGTCACGTCGGTATCGAGTTCGACGGCGGTGCCCGCCCGCAGACCTTCGACGATCACGTCGACCTTATCATTGGCTAGGTCGGCGATGCCGTCATCGCCGGCGTCCCGGACGACGGGCTCGTTGGGCACGTCGCCGTCGGTCGTATCGGGGGTGTCGCCAACGGTGCCGTCGGTCGGCTCGTCGGTCGGTTCGTCGGCCGGCACTTCGTCCGTCGGCGTGTCCGTTCCCGTGTCACCGCCAGTGTCGGTCGGCGGGGTGTCTCCCCCACCGCCGCCACCGCCACCGCCGCCGCTGCAGCTGCCGTCGAATCCCGAGGTTCCCGAGAAGAGGACTCCAGTGAAGGTGAGGTTGCAGGTGGCGGGGGTATTGGTGGAGTCCGCATAGGCGGCGTTGGTAATGGAGGCGTTTTGAATCGAGAAGTTGGTCGAGGATCCTCGATTGAGCGTGAAGACGCCCGAGCCCGTGGTGGTGTTCATGACGATCCGCGTACCCGTCGCCTGACCGTTGACGGTCAGAGTGGCGCTTCCGGCGAGGGTGACTGCCGAGCCGGGGATGAACCTCATTTCTCCGCTGGCGATGTTGTTGATCAGCGAGCCGGTGGTGTTGATGCTCACGCTGCCGAGCTTGTAGTCGAAAGCGTCGCTGATGGTGTAGTCGCCGTTGGATCCGTTGATGTTGACCGTTCCCAGGAGATTGAAATCGTCGTTGGCGGCTGCGGTGATGGTCTCGGCGCCGGCCGTTGAGCTGAGGTTGACGGTGGAACCGGTGGCGGCGTCGAGATTGACGTTGGCGCCGGCGGCGCCGACCGTGAAGCTTC
>JAJDDS010000074.1 GCA_029260195.1 Phycisphaerae bacterium | reverse complement strand
TTTCGACGGGGTACGTCGGGCGATCGTCGTCGATGTCTCGGTAGGGAAAAAATGCCCGCCTCTTCTTCCGCTTGTTCCTCGGCAATCAACTGTTCTCGCGTCTTGTTCAGATACAGGTGACTGACTTGCGTGAGCGCCATTCGATCGCTGGCCAACTGCCGCAGGATCTCTATGCGTCTTCGTACTCTTGAAGACATGGTCGTCGTTCGCATGTTTGGATACCTCCTTGTCAGGAGTGGGCCTGCCGTTCCAGGTCGTCGCATTGCGCCGAAGGCATCTCCGGCACGTTTGCCTTGGCGCGAGCCCTCATCGAGCGTTGGCGCTCGAGGGCGTCTCGTACGCGCCGGGCGATTCGGTCCGCCGCGCGAGATACGGCAACAACGGCGTCGGCGTCCGTTGCCTCAGCCGAGATCCTCGTGGACGGAGCAAGAAGCACCTCGGCCCGGCAACGTTGGTCCACGCCCCCGCGCGGCCCGTTGATGTCTTCCAGCAACGCCGTAATGCTGCAGATTCGACCGCCAAACTTGGCGAGCGCAAACCAGAGGCGCCGCTCGATCCACTCTTCAAACCTCCGGCTGATCTCGGTATTTCGGGTTTGGATTTTCAAGTGCATGGCATCGCTCCCCTTGTGATTTCGCTTGACAGCTTGTTCCTTATGGATCTATACGCCGATCGAAGGAGGTTAGAAATATAGAAAATTTGGACTTGAAGCATAGTATTTTTTAGATGTAACCTCGCGGCATGGAATGGCTGAACTACCATCACCTGCTGTACTTCTGGGTCGTGGCCAAAGAAGGAACGATCGCGGCGGCGTGCAAGCGGCTGAACCTGGCTCAGCCGACGATCTCGGCTCAGCTTCGGGTCCTCGAGAAATCGCTCGGCCAAGAGCTTTTCACCCGCGTCGGACGCAACCTTGCTCTTACCGACACGGGGCATGTTGTGTACCGCTACGCGGACGAGATTTTTTCGCTGGGACGCGACCTTTTGGACACCGTTCAGGGCCGGCCAACGAGCAGACCGCTACGGTTCAACGTTGGCTTGGCTGACGTGCTACCCAAGCTGGTTGCGTACCGGCTCCTTGAACCCGCTCTGCATCTGCCCGAACAAGTTCAGCTTGTCTGTCACGAGGGCAGCTCACCGGAGTTGCTCACGAGGTTGGCAGTTTGCGAATTGGACCTCGTCTTGTCCGACAGCCCGATTGGCCCCGACGTCAAAGTGCGTGCGTTCAACCACTTGCTCGGCGAATGTGGCGTGTCGATCTTCGGCACGAAGGACCTCGCAGCCGAGTACCGGCGCCGGTTTCCCAAGTCGCTCGACGGCGCACCATTTATCATCCCCACGACCAACACGGCGCTTCGGCGCGCGCTGGAACACTGGTTCGATTCCGAAGACATCCGCCCGTCGGTGTTCGGCGAGTTCGAGGATAGCGCCCTGCTCAAAGTGTTCGGCCAAGCAGGGGTCGGGTTGTTTGCGGCGCCAACGGTGATTGAAGAGGAAGTGCAGCGCCAGTACAGCGTCAATGTGGTGGGTCGCCTGGAGTCCGTGCGGGAACGGTTCTACGCGATCTCGGTCGAGAAGAAGGTCAAGCACCCAGCGGTCCTCGCCATCGCAGACGAGGCTCGCCAGAAGTTGTTTGGCTGATTGGAGTTTGAATCAACTCATGATTCCCAGCATATTGGCTGCCGCCTCAGATACCGACTGGGCCATCATCTCGGACCTGGCCGTGATTCTGGTGAGTGCGGCTGTCGTTGCGGTTGTCATGCAGCCCATGCGGCTGGCTGCGATTCCCGCCTACCTGATCGCCGGATCCTTCATCGGCCCACGCGCCCTCGGGTTAGTGCCTTCACCTGAAGGCCTCGGCGCTATCTCGCATCTTGCCATCATCCTTCTCCTGTTCGGGATCGGACTTGAGCTTCACCTCTCCATCCTCAAACACCGGCTGGCACGCATGGTCGTGGCGGGCTTCGGATCTTGCCTGCTGTCCGTCTTGGTCGGGTGGCCGATCGTGATCTGGTTCGGGTTGGCGCCACCGGCAGCGCTGGCCGTTTCCATGGCGCTGGCGCTCTCCTCGACCGCGCTGGTGATGAGGGTCATCGCGGACCGTCGCGAACTTCGCCGAATGCGCGGGCGCTTGGCGCTCTCGATCCTAGTGATTCAAGACATGATCGTCTTGGGAATGCTGGCAGCGATCCCCGCACTGGCTGCGTGGGCGGGCTCCGATGCGAAGCTAGCGTCGGATCCGGATGGTGGTCTCGCCGGTGACGGTGGTACGCTTCAATTTGTCGTCGAGGGCATACTGCGGGTGAGTGGTGTGGCCGTTCTCATCGTCCTTGGTCGGGTGATCCTCCCGCGAGTTCTTGGCGAGTCATTCAAGGGACGATCACTGGAAGTGATGACCCTGACCGGTGTGGCGGCAGCGCTTCTAGCCGCTGTTGTTGCGCAGAGCATTGGGTTCAGCCTGGAGATGGGGGCGTTCCTTGCCGGTTTCATGCTCGCGGGGACGCCATTTCGTCACCAACTCGGTGGTCAAATCGGGCCGCTTCGGGATATCTTCATCGCCGTGTTCTTTACCACGCTTGGTATGAAGCTCGACCCGAACATCCTTGCCGAGTGGTGGTGGGTCATCATCGCGGGTGGAGTCCTGATGATGGTACTCAAGTCCGCCCTGATCTCCGGAGTCTGTTGGTCGCTCGGTACCACCGCAAGCATCGCTGTTGCGGTTGGGTTTTCGCTCGCCCAAGCCGGCGAGTTCAGCCTGATTGTGCTCGACACGGCGCATGGTAAGGGAATCATCGACGATGCCACGACGGCGAGCGCCATAGCAATCGTTGTTATATCGTTGATCTTGACGCCTGCGTTGGTCGAGCTCGGCGGCCGTCTCGCTCGGGTGGCTTCCAGCATCGGGACTGCCCCGTGGATCAAGTCAGCACCTCTTCACGACCCGAGTCACGCACGGCCACAGCTTTCGAGCCGCGCGAAGCATGTCATCGTTGCCGGATACGGTCCCATAGGGTGCCTCATTGGGGAGGAACTCGAACGCGCAAGCATCAACTACACGGTAGTCGAACTCAACCCGGCCACCGTACAAGAGCAATCTCGTCGGGGCAGACGGGTTGTCTTCGGTGATGTCGGCAACCTTGAAGTGCTGGAGTCAGCAGGAATTAAGAGCGCTCATGC
>JAJDDS010000730.1 GCA_029260195.1 Phycisphaerae bacterium | reverse complement strand
GGGGTTGGTACTGGTGGTTGTAACCCCACTTCCCGGGTTTTTGGTCGGTTTGTGGGGGGGGTTGGGGGGGTAGGGGACGGTGGGACGGGGGGACGGAGGGACGAAGGGACGGGACCCGGTGCGACGCCGGAGCGCGGAGTGGCTGGCGCGGGAAACAGCCGCCGTCGTCGTCTTGAAGGGCGCCGGGACGGTCGTGTCCGATGGCCGGCGGACGTATGTGAATCAGACAGGTCATTCGGGAATGGCCACCGGCGGCGCGGGCGACGTGCTGACCGGCGTGATCGCCGCGTTGATCGGCCAGAAAATGCAGGCGTACGAAGCCGCCGTACTGGCCGTCTTCCTTCACGGCTGCGCGGGAGAACTCGCGGGCCATGAGGTCGGGCGCATTTCGGTGACAGCCGTTGACATCGTCGATCACCTGGGCGCCGCCATCGCCGAACTCGACCCCGCGTAATCTAGTGTTTCATTACAGCCCGAACGATGGGTGGAACGAACAGAGCCGCGACCGTGAGGGAGCGAACGAACGAAAGTCAGCGATCCTCGTGCAAACCGCTTCCTTACGGGCGCGGCTCTGAAAAAACGCAATCCGCGTGAAACACTACGCGCGCGCGTCAGTCGACTCGCTCGCGGACGGCGCGGCCTGCGTCGATCGACACGAGCACCATCGCCACCGTCAGACCGATCATATCGAAAACCCAGTCAGCCACGTCCGCGCTGCGATTCACCAGAGGCTGAGTCAGCTCGTCGAACGCCGCGTACATCCCGAAGATGACGATCCACTTGGTGAACCACGATCTGCCGATCGCGACGTTGGCGCGCAACGCCGCCACCCCGCAAAACAAACCGAGAAGCAGGTACCCCGTGACGTGCGCAAACTTGTCGAGATTGGAAGTGTGGACTTTCGGCAGCGCCGTTCGCGGCGTGTGCATCACCGCAAAGAGCGCGATCCAATACACGATCCAGACCAGCCGAAGCGTCCCCGGCTTCAATCGCGATGACATCGACCCATCAGGCAATGTTCGCAACGTCCGAAGTGGTCGCCGACTCGGGCGTCGGCGTTGGTGACGGCGCCGCCTCCGCGATCTTGATGGTCTTCTCGCATTTGACCGCCGTGGACTGATCCTCGGACTTGGTGACGGACATGACCTCTTCGGCCAGCCGCGCATAATCCAGCGCGCCGTTGCAGCGCGGCTCGTAGTCGAAGATGGTGAGCCCGTGACTCGGCGCCTCCGCCAGCTTCACATTCCGCCGGATTACCGCGTCGAACACGCGCGCCTCCGACCAGGGGCAATCGGTGTTTCTCGACGCTTCGATAAACGCCTTGACGTCCTCGACCACCTCATTCGCCAGTCGCGTCGTCCCTTCATACATGGTCAGGACGACGCCCGTCACGCGCAGATCGGGGTTTATCCGCTTCGCCACCAGACGAACGGTATCACCCAGCAGCTTGCCCAACCCTTGCAGTGCGAGAAAATGCGGCTGAAGCGGGATGAACACTTCCGTCGCCGCGGCCAACGCGTCGATCGTCAGGATTCCGAGCGACGGCGCGCAGTCGATCAGCAGATAGTCGAACTTCTTCTTCATCGACGCCAACGCGTCGCGTAAGATCACCTCCCGCCCAACGACCGTCACCAACTCCACCTCCGCCGCCGCCAAGTCGATGTGCGACGGCAGCAGCCACAGATTCTTGCGCACCTTGAGCAAGGCTTTGTCGACGGTGGATTCTTCGGTCAAGACGGCGTAGGTCCCGGTGTTCCCCGACTGGGGTTCAACGCCGAAGTTGATCGTGAGGTGTGCCTGCGGATCGAGATCGATCGCGAGAACTTTCTTCCCCCGCGCCGCGAGCGCCGCAGCCAAGTTGACCGTCGTGGTGGTCTTACCAACCCCGCCCTTTTGGTTGATGACGGCAATGGATCGCATCGGTCCTCCTTTACCGATATTCGGGATTGCGCTCGCGGGCGATTTCGGCGACAGGTGTCCGCGGGCGAGCCGAGCGTCCTCCGACGCATGAGTGACACCGGGGATTATACCGCTCCGGCACGCCCCCTGTCACGCCCAATCCCGCTGAGGATGTTGCGCACCGACATTTCACATCCAACTCCGCCGAGTCGGCATTGCGTGTGCTCCGCCGTCAGCCCCGGTGAGGGCTTGAACAGCACGGTGAAAGATCATTACAATGGGCGAGGGCAAATGCTCGAATCGCGGGGCCGCTCGGAAAACCTCGGCACGCGGGTCATCTACGCTGAAGGCGACCAAAACGGGAGCCTGAAGCAACACGTCGACGAGATCGTCCTCTTCGAGAAACTGCGCTACGGAGGCATGTTCGTGTTCCGGGGACGACCGCCGTCGGCAATCCGATTCTCCTGGACGACGCGATGCCTTGGTCGCGGATCCCGCCGCCACGACTAACCGATCACCGTGTCGCAGCCGGACGGCTTCCTGCTTCGAGAGGACGCACCGGCGCAGCCGGGGCGGCCCGCCGAAAGCCACGACCTAGCTGCGGGCTGGCGGATATCGCGGGATCGCTTCCAAAAACTGCTTGACAAATCGCTACGGTGTGGTATTATAGGGTTGATGGTTTGGTCGAGCGCTGGCTAGATGTCAGAGCGAAATCGAGGCAAACGACCCTCCGATTTGGTCAAACCCCTTATAGCTGAGTGGTTTTGCGGATTGGTTCCGGTGCGCATGTGCGCTCCTGCCAATGCGCGAAAGCGTGAGGAGGTTGCATGTCCACACAGAAACTAGACGACGCTGCAAAGCAGATCATCACCGATCTCTACGCGGCGACAGGTAAGACGGTTGACGACCTGCCTTACACCGCCGAATTCGACAACATGTTCGACCAGTTTTGCTCAATCACCGGGCGAGACATCGGTCGCCATGATTTTTGGAAAGCACTCGCCAATCTGCGCAAGGCGAGTCGCTTGGTTCGCAAGATACGATAGATGTTTAGTATTGCAGGAACCGCCGAATGTCAGATCGAACGGTTCGATGGGACTGACGGTTCCGGTCCTTTGTCCGGCTCAAGGTCGGGCTAGAAAAGGAGATCGTTATGATTGACGAAAGGTACACCATCGTTCGAGAGGACAGGTTCATCGAGGCGACCCGCGACAGCGGGTACAAGTCGACGGCAAGCGCAATCTCTGAGCTTGCTGACAACGCCTTTCAAGCTGGCGCCAACCAATTCGTCGTCCATTTTGACGCGGAATCAGAACCGAACGCGGGGAGGGGGCGACCCAAGTCTCCCGTCGTGCGCGAAGTCGTGTGTATTGACGACGGAACCGGGATGACGCCGGATGTCCTGCGCAATGCGCTTCGATTTGGCGGCACGACTCGTTTCAACGACCGTGATGGTCTCGGTCGATACGGAATGGGTTTGCCAAACTCATCCGCGAGCCAGTGTCGGCGTGTGGAGGTCTACACTTGGCAGAACAAAGGGGAGGTTCACTTCAGCTTCCTCGACATCGACGAGATTGCGGCGGGCAATATGCTCGTCGTTCCGGAGCCGGAAGTCGTGGAGGTTCCCGACCGCTACCGCCACTTGGCATCGTCGGACTCAGGCACGCTCATCATCTGGACGAAGTGCGACCGCTTGGATTTCAACGGTCGCGAGGATACGCTGACGAAGGAGCTGCCCAGGTCACTCGGCCAAACCTACCGCCACTTCGTGGCGAAGGGCCGATCTATCCATGTGAACGGCAGGGAAGTCAAGCCGTTCGATCCGCTCTTCCTGATGCCGGAGGCCGAACACCACGGGGCCAGCCCACATGGTGCGCCCTTGGAGTACGAACTCCCGGTTCCGGGAAAGGTTGGCGCTGTCTCGACCGTGCGCGTCAAGTTTTCACTTCTGCCAGAGGACTGGCAGGCCACCTTGGGCAAAAGCAAGAAAGAGAGCCGTGCCAAGGGAATCGACCGGGCCAGAGGCTTTTCGCTTGTCAGGTCGGGACGCGAGGTTGACATGGGTTATTTTCGCCTCCGCAGCCCGCATTGGACCGACGGATGGTGGAGCTGCGAAATCTCGTTCGAGCCGGAACTCGACGAGCTTTTCGGAGTCACGCACACGAAACAGACCATCAAGCTCAGCGAACGGATCAGCACTACGATTGAGAAGGACTTGAGTGCTAACATCGGAACGCTCAGCGACATGATCGTCACACGAGGCAAGAAGCGCCATACGGTCAGCACCAAAGAAGCCGAGACAATCGCCAAAGAGCAGGACCGTTTTCTTCGGACGACTCCAGAGATCAGGGATAAGGACGAGGAGACGGTCGAGCGCGAGCTTCAAGAGTATGGTGAGGAGAAGGCGACCGACGAGCGCCCGGCTGAAACAGTCGTGGAGGAAGTAAAGGACTTACCGTTCGTCATCGATTTCGAGTCGCTCCCCGGCGCCCCCTTCTACCGGGTGCGCACATTCGGAAAAACGGTCGTTGTCTCGGTCAACCGAGAGCATGCTTTTTACGACAAGCTCTATCAGCCGCTGGCCGAGATCGACCCAACCGCGAAGACGGCAATCGAACTGCTGATCTTTGGCTTGGGGAAGGCTGAAACTCTTGCTGGAGATGAGGGCAAGGACTGGTACAACTCGCAACGCGCCGAGTGGAGCCGAATACTCGGAGTCTACCTCGATGCGATCCCGTCGTTGAAGGGCGTCGCGTAGTATCAGTGCTGGCGTAGTATGGCTCGCCCCCGCCGTGAGCGCGGGGGCGGGTCTCGCCGATTGTTGGCCACAATCGAGAGACAACGGCCATGACCTTCTACGAAACCGCCGGGGCGTTGATCGCCGTAGCGGCACTCGTGATCTCAACCGTGCCGCTCATCCGAACACGAAAGTTCCAGGCGAAGCAACTTGACTTCGGGGCGATCACTGCTGCACTGGCAAAGAAGCAGCTCGAACTCCTTGAACAGGGCGAGCCGGCGCGAGACCAAGCACATGTGACCGCTGAGTTGGTCAAGATGGACAAAGCCGACTACCGCTTCGTCATCATGAACCAAGGCCATAGCACAGCCTCGGAAGTAGTATTCGAGATCGATTCCGCGAGTCCCGACAATCCACTCGTGGGGAACGAGTGCCAACGCAAACTCCCATACCCGTCGCTCCAATCCGGCCAGTCCTTCACGCTCATGGCCGCCCTCCACTTGGGTAGCGCCATGTCTTACCAGACGCACCTCAAATGGAAGAATCCAGATGGTTCGCCGGGGGCTAACGACATCCACCTATCAACATGAATCGGAATCGCATCCTGTATTGTGGCAGGTGGAGCGGATTCGCATCGCCGTATGCGGTGGGCATGATAGTCGCTCCCCGCCTCGGCAGCAGTAACGCCCGCACGGGGGGTTGGCCGAGTGGCTGCGCAACGTGAGCGGCTTCGCCGCTCACCGACGCCGTGTTTGGCGCGCGGTCATTTCCCGTCTGGACGGCACGGGAAGCGTCGCTACGATTGTGGACGGGAAATTCGGACGGGAAATTGGATTCTCGGACGGGTTGCGACCTATCGAAAAACCGCCACAAGTCTAGCACTCATGGCGGTTTACGATACTGGGCAGAGCCGGACTTGAACCGGCGACACACGGATTTTCAGTCCGTTGCTCTACCAACTGAGCTACCTGCCCGCAACGGCGCCACCCAGCGTCCCCGAAGCGACGATCAGCCGGGAGTCTAATTACCCCAAGAACCACGGTCAAGCACCCATGCGAGACATCCTCAACGTCACGCCCGCGGGATGGGGTCTTATCCGTCCTCCGATGCCCCCGACGCATCCGCAGGCTTCCCCTCGCCCGACGGCGACCCCACAAGCGATTGCTCATCAATCAGACCGATCGCAGCCAGCAACTCGACCTGCGATTGATTGTATCGCACCACGGCTTCAGCGTGACGCAAACGCGCTTGCGTCGCCGCGTCCTGAGCCTGCAACACGTCCAAGGTCGTCATCATCCCCGCACGGAGATTGGCTTCACTCAATCGCAGCGCTTCCGCCGCCGCAGCCACCTGCTGCTCGGCGAGCCCGAAGAGCTCGCGATTCGTGCGGCCGGCCTGCGCCGCCAGCACCACCTCCGCCCGAACCTCCTCAAGCATCCGCTCCGCCTCGGTCACCGCCTGCGCCGCCACAGCACCGGCCGCCTTCATATCCCCGAACGCCGAAACGCTCAACCGCCACCCCGCGCTCGCACGCCCCCGCTGCTGATCGCTGAACCCAAACGTCTGATCGTCATGCCCGAGGACCCTGGTCGTCCCGCCCAGCACCCCTGTGATCGGGACGATGTTGTTGGTGTGGGCCGTGATCCCCCCGAACTCATACCCAATCGCGAACTGCGGACCGAAGGACCCCCACCAGGTTGCGTCTTTGTCCGACACAACGGCCTCCACCAGCAAACGAGCGCGCTCGAGGTCCGGCCGATAGGCCATCGCGATGTTCAGCAACTCCTCGATCGAAACGTCATCGCGCACGAGCGCCACTGGTGGTAACGTCTCGATCCGCGGCACCAGCGTCACCGTCGCGTCCAGCCGCAGCGACTTTGCCAACGCCACCGACGCTTCGTAGAACCCCATCATCGACGAAATCAAATCCTGACGCCGCTCCGCCAACCGCGCCTCGGCCCGCAGCTCATCCGCCACCACACCTGCCCCGGTTCGCGTGCGCAGCCGATTGATCCGCAGCAACTCCCCCGCTTCGTCCACTCCCTCCCGCGCCGCCGATACCGTTGCCTGCGCCAGGGCCAGGCTGTAGTACTCGACCACCGACCGGCGCAGCGTCTCCAGCACCACCGCACGCTCGTGGTGCGCCGACGCCGACAACCGTTTCTTCGCGGCAAGGATGTTGTGAATCACCCGCCCCGGGTTGATCACCCACTGAATCGCGATCGACCCCTGAAACGTGTTGAACCCCACCCCCACCAGGTTCCCCTCCGTCGCACGAACCGTCCCTTCGACGTGCTCGAACAACGCCGTCGGCACCAACGCCGGAAAAACCGCTCCCACCGCGCTCTCCAGGCGACCTTGCGACGCGACCATCGCCTGCCGCGCCTGGTGAATATCGAAGTTGTCCGCGACGGCCACCTCGACGACCGTCGACAAGTCGATCGCAACCATCTCCGTGTACATCGGCTTCACATCGGAGATGTCCAACGCAAGCGCGTCCGCGTCACCCACCGTCGCCGCCGGACCAATGTCCGGACGGTGTGCCGGTTCTGGAACCGGCTGATGCGAAGCGCAACCGCCCGCAAATGCGATGATCATCGACAAGACCAACGCCGTTCCACGTTCGCAACTCATGATGAACCGTCGTCCCATGCACAAACTCCGCTACGAATCCGAAGACACAGCCTCGACGGCTGTCCCGGGTGCGACCGCCCCACCGGTGGCGACGATCACCGACTCTTCCCCGTCAAGCCCCGACACGATCTCCGCCCAGATACCGTCATCGTAACCAATCTCAATCGGCATGGACTTCGCGACGCCGTTGGCTGCGACCAGCACCGATGTGTCCTTCCCGCGTACGCGAATCGCCCGCGACGGTATCATCATCGCCCGCGGCTTCGATTCGAGCTTCACCACAACCTGCGCGTACATCCCCGGCGCGAACCGCCCGTCCGCGTTATCGACATCAACCTCCGCCCGCAT
>JAJDDS010000729.1 GCA_029260195.1 Phycisphaerae bacterium | reverse complement strand
AGTACCTGACCGAGCGGGGCGAGCCCATCCGCCTCGATGTCCACGTGCGGCCTTGGCGCCCGCTGCGCTACAGCCGGACTGTCCCGGCGGACGCGCTTTGGGGAAGCCGAAAGTCGAAAGTTGAAAGCCGAAAGGCGGCGCCTTCGGATTCGACGGACGTACCGGGCGACGTCGAGATGTTGATCCACCTGCTGTGTCACGCCGCGTTCCACGGCGGCGAACGGTTGCTCTGGTTGGTGGATGTTCAGCGGTTCATCGCGACGCACCGGGCGGGATTGGATTGGGACCGTTTCCTGGAGTTACTGCGGCGTTGGCGGCTGACATTCCCCGCGCGTCTCGCGATGCGGAAGGTCGAGTTGACGCTGGGACCGTGTATCCCGGACGAGGTCCGCGGCGTGCTCGATTCGTCGCCGGTTTCATGGCGCGATCGATTGGCCACATGGCAGTCCCCGCGAGACTACCGATGTCCGTGGATGCACACCCTCGTCGATACGCTCTGCACTGACGGCGTCGTCTTCCGTTTGGGCTATCTCCGAGCGGTGCTGTTCCCCGATGCGACGCACTTGGCGGAGAGCTACCCGTGGCGCCACTGGGGCTGGGTCGCTTGTGCGCACGTGAAACGGGCAGCCATCGGCGTCATCCGAGCGATCGTCCCGGCTGCCCCGACCCCCGACGCCGGCGTCCAGGCGTAGGTGCGGGGCATGCGGGTCGCGGTGGGGGGGCGACGTGGTTTCCATCGCACATCGCGCGGTCATGCCGACTTTGGCGTCCGGCGGATGCGATATATGCACCGGTCCGCGCCGGTGAGGAGATGAGCGATGCGCTCAATCTGGACCCCGGACCCGAGGACGATGCGAAAAACTTCCATCTCGGCTGCGCACAGACCGGTGCAGACGCGAGCAGCCGCGCAGATCGGGCAGTGGTGCTCAATCAGCAGATAGCACCCGGGCTTCTCCTGGACGACGTCCGCCATGTAGCCCTCTTCGCACCGCCGATCTGCCAGGGCGTGCACGCGCGATTTGAGCGAGGCGCTGACGGGCGGCAGGGCGGTCTTGTACTGACCCACCTGCTGATCCGCGCGCGCATTAATGACCTCGTTCAGCCCCGACTCGCCAAACGTCCCGCGAATTGCCTCGATGAGGTTGAGCGTCAGATCGGCGTGCCGGTCGGGGAAAAGCGGATCCGTCGGGTCCGCTATGGACCAGAGCATGGACGGCCGACCTCGCCCGTCGGGCGGCTGCGGATCCTGCCGCACCCGGCCGGCGTGTTCGAGCGCGGTGAGATGCTGGCGGGCCGCGACATCCGTCATGCCCATCGCATCCGCAATGGCGGACGCGGTGGTGGGGCGGGAGCGCTTGAGCAGTTCCAGCAGCCGTTTCTGAGCGTTAGTGACGGTACGTCGGTCCATGGCGGAAAGATACACGATCGCTCGTCATTTTGCAAATGAAATGCTTGACTAATTCCCGGATGGGCATTATATAAGAAAGTGCTTGCTTATAGAAAAAGAGACGCTTATGTGTATCGAGCACGTCAATCTGTCCGTCGCGGACCTCGACCGTTCCGTCGCATTTTACCGGGAGATGTTTGATTTCGAGCTCCGCTGGCGGGGGACCAACTCGGCCGGACGCCCAGAGGCCCACGTCGGCGACGAGCGATGCTACCTGGCGCTTTTCCAAGCCGAACGCTCGGGCAAGTACGAACGCGACTACGCCGACGTCGGTTTCAATCACTTCGGCTTCGCCGTCGACGATCTCGCCCGGATCAAGGACCGCCTGACAACCAAGGGCATCACACCCCACCTCGAAGCCGACTACAACCCCGGACGCCGCCTGTATTTTCTCGATCCCGACGGCATCGAGGTCGAGGCCGTCGAGTATGATGGTGAAGGCCGTTGACTGCGTCGCCGGCGCCGATGCCGGGCGGGGGATTGGAGTGCGGTCGCATTCATGGAATTCGTGAGTGAGACGATTACGCCGGTCGGGGGGCGGTTCGACCAGGCTGCGATGAGTCGCGGCGAGCCCGGACTACCCTCCGCGTTCACTTGGCGCGACGAGCAATTCGACGTGGCTGAGCGGTTGGACTCGTGGAAACACTCCGAGCGGGAGCGTGGGCGCGGGGTGGGCGAGCTGTACCTGCGACGTCACTACCACAAGCTTCGCATGTCCGATCGGTCGGTGTGGACCGTCTATTTCGTGCGCCAAACGCCAAAGTCGGGATCCGCGACGGCAAGGTGGTTCTTGTACGGTTTCGAGAAAGCCCAACCGTAATCTTGGCCGGCCGATCAGCGCGCGCGGTGCGCTCATCTCACGCGGGCCGACATCGACATCGGCCTTGACGAGGACGAGTCGTGTACGGTGGCGAGATGAGGTCTTTCGTGTCCGATGAGACGCCCTGTGTTCCCTCGGAGCGGCTGCCGTATGTAGCCTGGTCGCGCTGGTCCGTCGAACAGTGCTTCCGGGAAGAGAGAAGTCGAGCTAAGCTTCGACCACCACGAGGTGTGCGGTTGGCAGGCCATCCGTCGGCATATGGTTTTGTCACAGGTGAGCCATCCATTCGTGAACAGGATGCGCCGTCACCTGGCGGCTGAGGAGTCTTTGGAGAACCATACCGCTCCGATCGGTGCGGATGATTCGTTCCCTTGGACCCGATGAGCCGGCGCCGTCCCCGCCCGAAAGCCTGACTGTCGATCAATGGCGCCACGTGCTGTCGCAGTGTTTCTTGGGTCGGCGTCTCGGTCGCCATGTTCGGTCGACCCGGAAGCGGATCCGCCGACAGCGGCCGTCCGGGCGGCGTACTCGAAGAATCGACGCGACGTTTATCACCGAGCTTGTCCGTTGCGGCGCACACCCCAAGACGGCGCGATCTCTCGCCCGTGACAGCCCGATCGCCCTCACGATGGATCCCGATTGCACGCACACGGTGGTCGGCGAGCAGAGCGACGCTCTATCGACCTTGCCGGACCTGTCGGACTGCGGGCCGGACGTGCAACCCCACCGCGCGACAGGAACTTGCGACATCGCGCCTCATAGCTTGGCGTCTCACTGGGAGTTTTGCTTGGCG